>DTRI01000238.1 GCA_012966015.1 Flavobacteriales bacterium
TTCCAGTGAATAAAACACTTCACCCACTTCTGCCTGGGCTGTATCGGGTGCCTGACACATGGCGCTAGCCGGAACCATGCAAAGTAATGATAGCACTAGAAATGTGCTCCAGCATAATTTATGGAAGAGTATATTAACACTCACCTCTAGAGAATTCTATCGGTTTCCGATTTATCCAATACGAGCTGATTTTTTAGTTCATCCAAATTCACAAATTTTTTCTCGTCTCGAATTCTATCTATGAGCTCTACTTTGATTACACATCCGTAGATGTCATCATCAAAATCAAACAAGTTTATCTCTATTGTGCTGCGCACAGCCTCAGGCTTTCCCTCCTCAATGGTTGGCTTAAAGCCTATGTTCAGCATGCCATTGTATTGATTTCCATTTACTTCTGCCCTTGCTGCGTATACACCATCTTTCGGAATAAGTTTCTCCTTATCTTGAATTTCTATGTTCGCAGTTGGAAAGCCAATTGTTCTTCCCAATTCTTTTCCTCTCACAACAATACCTTCAAAAGAATAATTGTACCCCAAAAATGAGTTAGCAATGCTTACGTTCCCCTCTTTCAACGCATTTCGAATTTTTGTGGAACTAATGTTCACATTGTCAATTTCCTTAGCTGGAATTTCCTCGACATCAAATCCATACACCGGGCCGTATTCTCTTAAATGTTCAAGCGTTCCCTCCCGGTTTCTGCCGAACTGGTGGTTGTAACCGATCACGAGCTTCTTTATTCCCAACTTATTCACCAGCAGGTCTCGTACAAATTCTATTGAGGACAATCGCGAAAACGCTATGGTAAATGGATGAATTATCAGGTGATCAATCCCAGACTCTTCGAGCTGTCTTATTTTTTCCTTCTGAGTGCTCAATAGCTTAATTCCAGCATCATTGGTGAATAAAACCATCCTGGGATGAGGATTGAAAGTAAGCAGAACGCTCTCTCCGCTGCTCCTTTCAGCAATTTCCGACAACCGGCTAAGGATTTTTTTGTGCCCTAAATGAACGCCGTCAAAGGTGCCTGTAGTTAGCACCGGGCAATCCACTTTTTGAAATTCATCTATGTTGTAATAAACCCTCACGAAAAGCCGCCTGTTATAATAAAATTAAAGAAGGTAAAAATAGATAAATAAATTTACCGGAGACCTTGATTAATCTGAATTAATTATACTAATTTCGCAGTCCCAAATTGCACGGAATATAATTCTAGTAAAATCAAAAATCAACAATAAACATGTCAGCTACAAAAGGAAAAATTGCGCAGATTATCGGCCCAGTTATTGATGTGTCTTTTCAATCTGAAGTGGATGGAAGGTCTGAGCTCCCAAAAATTATGGATGCACTCGAGGTGAAGACAGAAAATGGACAAATGATTGTTCTCGAATGCCAGCAGCATATAGGTGAGGATACGGTGAGAACCATTGCGATGGACTCAACTGACGGACTGAGAAGGGGAATGGAAGTAATTGGAACGGGAAGTCCTATATCAATGCCAATTGGTGATAAGGTAAAGGGAAGACTGTTCAATGTAATTGGTGATAGCATTGATGGAATCGGTGAAGTTTCTAAAGAGGGAGCATATCCTATTCATCGTGAACCACCGAAATATGAGGACCTATCCACATCGGCCGATATATTATTCACTGGAATAAAGGTAATTGATCTGATTGAGCCATACGCAAAGGGTGGAAAAATTGGACTCTTTGGGGGTGCCGGAGTTGGTAAAACCGTGTTGATCATGGAATTGATCAATAATATTGCAAAGGGATATGAAGGTCTTTCCGTTTTTGCGGGAGTAGGTGAAAGAACAAGAGAGGGAAATGATCTGCTGAGAGAAATGATAGAATCCGGAGTTATAAAATACGGAGACGAGTTTGTAAAATCAATGGAAGAAGGAGGATGGGACCTGTCAAAAGTGGATTTGAAAGAATTGGAGGATTCACAAGCTACCCTGGTCTTCGGTCAGATGAACGAGCCTCCAGGAGCAAGAGCACGGGTTGCTTTGTCTGGACTTACCGTTGCTGAGTACTTCCGTGATGGTGACGAGGAATCCGGCGGTAGAGACATCTTGTTTTTCATGGATAATATTTTCAGGTTTACTCAAGCGGGTTCGGAAGTGTCGGCTCTTCTGGGAAGGATGCCGTCAGCTGTTGGCTACCAGCCCACCTTGGCTAGTGAGATGGGCGGTATGCAAGAGCGCATTACATCAACTAAAAGAGGGTCTATTACCTCGGTTCAGGCAGTTTATGTACCTGCTGATGACCTTACCGATCCGGCTCCTGCAACAACTTTTGCCCACCTCGATGCTACCACTGTCTTATCGAGAAAAATTTCAGAATTGGGAATTTACCCCGCGGTTGATCCCTTGGATTCAACGTCCAGGATACTTACACCGGATGTTGTTGGGCAAGAACATTATGATACTGCTCAAGCGGTTAAAGAGATACTTCAGCGATATAAAGAGCTTCAGGACATTATTGCTATTCTGGGTATGGATGAATTATCTGAAGAGGATAAGCAAGCGGTGCACCGGGCCAGAAGAATTCAAAGATTCTTGTCTCAACCATTCTTTGTAGCTACGGCATTTACAGGGCTGGAAGGCGTTCTTGTACCTATTGAGGATACTATCAAAGGCTTTAATATGATTCTCAATGGTGAAGTAGATGAATATCCAGAAGCGGCTTTTAACCTTGTCGGAACCATTGAAGAGGCAATTGAGAAAGGCAAGAAAATGCTCGCTGACGCAGATGGCAACGATTAATAAAGGGTAAGGATGAGGTTAGAAATTGTAACACCAGACAAACAAGTATTCTCGGGCGA
>DTRI01000239.1 GCA_012966015.1 Flavobacteriales bacterium
TCCACAAACTATTGACAACGGTATTGTCTGTATTCATTTTTGACTGTTCTCTTGGATGGATAAAATTAACAAAATGAAAAAATCAAGCACTCTTCCCCGTAAGTTTGTAATGGACTAACTTCAAAGCAAATTAGTTGAACAGTCTAAGCAAAGTGGCGAGAAAACCGATCGAATATATTATAAAGGAACTCTACGGTAGAACGTATGACTTAATAATCCACAACACGAAGTGCCGCGCAATTCTTGACGGAATAGGTAGTTACATACCCTACGTATACAACCCTCTTCGGGAGGGATCAGGAGAAACGCATTCTGCTGAATATTGCTATTCCGTATGGTTGAAACACCTTACTCTAGCCATGGATAATGGCATGAAACGTTATCCAGAGTTTGTTGTGGAACTGGGCCCTGGAGCCAGCATTGGAACGGGGTTGGCGGCGGTAATCGCCGGGGCTACACATTATCAAGCCCTGGATGTGCTTGACTACACCAAGAAAGAACTTAATCTTAAAATATTTGATGAGTTGCTGGGGTTATTCGAGAAAAGACAGAGCATCCCAGAACTTATAGAATTTCCTAGTCACATATTAACAGGTGATTATCTGAATCGCATTTTGGATGCATCACGGATAAAAGAAATAAGGGACTCTCTGATTGAGGGAGATGAGAAGTTTTGTTCTTATAGCTTGTCTGGAGAAGATGCCAATATAATTCCTGCAAATTCCATAGACTTTGTATTCTCTCATGCGGTTATGGAGCATGTTGGCGATATAGGCTTGTACTATTCGAACATGAGTAAATGGCTGAAGCCCGGTGGAATTACCTCACATCAAATTGATTTTGAGTGTCATAATTTAGCTGAGAAATGGAACGGGCATTGGACGTATTCGAATGTCGTTTGGAAATTGATTCAGGGCAGAAGGAAGGATGTACTTAATCGGCATACGCACTCAGATCACGTAAAAAGTATGCAGTCAGCGAACCTCGTGGTTGTGAATGAGATAAAGTTTGATGGTGAAGCAGGAATTCAAAGAGAAGAACTTGCTCTCAGGTTTAAGAAAATGTCTGACGAAGATCTTAAAACCAAGGGATCAATTATTTTAGCACGGAAATCTTAAACTGTTTCGACGGGGTCAGGTTTTTCTGACAAAACATCTAAAATGCTGTCCCAGATACTCCAGCCCTTGCTGCCGAATTCGTGATAAACATGGATAAAATAGGGGCTGGTTGAAGCCTTGGTATTCTGGTTTGAATACCCCTCTTTGGGGTCAAACTGCAGAGAGTAATCGTAATAATCTGCGATAAAGTTAAACTCCTGATCAAGTCGTTTTTGGTTTTGCAGATTAAATTTCCAGGTGCATAGTGCCAAGGTACCCTGGTCACGCGTTTTCCAGGCCTGATCTTTCAAAATGGCCATTGTACTATCATGCCAAGCATTTAAAAAATCTTCTGAGCTCTTGTTAAAAAGGAACACGCCACCACTCCAATGTCTCCACTTCCCATTGCTTATGTCCACTGTAAATTTGGACTTGATTGCCTCTCTTAAATGATCACATTCCGTATTGTAAATTTTTTTTCCGCTTTCGTCCATCCATTGTCTGGTAACCCTGTTAAATTTAAATGTGCTGTTCTCCTCTATCTTTTTAAAATACATAGATGTGTCATAGAGGATGATGTTGTCCTGATCATCAAGCCACACTCTTTCCTGCTTGTCGTATCTGAATTTTTCAGTGAATTGAAAATATCTGCTGGGCGAAACATACTTAACAAAGAGTGATTTCGCAATTAAAGGAAAATTAGAAAATGGATGACCGTAGACATTTTTGAAGAGTCCTTTGAGTTCTCTGGTTGTCTCCTTAATGTCAGGCCCCTCTGAATCCGAATTGGGCATATACTTTTCCTGTAAGTCTTCCAATTGTCTTTGCTTTTCAAGTGCCTTATCCAAACAACCACAATTAACTGCATAGGGACTAAATTTTTGGAGATTACAATGATCTGAGGCGAATGAAATAGGTCCGGTTTGTTGACTGAATATTTTGTCAACCCCTTCACGAATTGCGATTACATCTGTATCTAGATAGCAGTAGTTAAAATCTAAATCCACGATTTTGTGCAGACTTGTTTTTAGGTAAATGCTTGCCTCATGATTGTTTAAATGAGCCGGTGTTTCAATGTCAATAACATTGTTATGCTCAATTTCAAGATTGTTTCTTAATCGATCTGTAACAACAACGATGTCGAATCTGGAAAAATGCTTTAAGTACCGCAATGAAAAATGCAATGTTTCAATATGAACATCATCCCCACAGGCAACAAATACATAGCGGTTTTGAGAGCTCATTTTATTCATTTATTGACACTGGTTCTGCAGCAGGGAGCAATTTTTCGATGTTTTGCCATACGGCCCAAGTTTTGTCTCCGAAGTGATGGTATATGTGAACGAAATAAGGTTTAGTGCTTGTTTTATAATTGTCATTGCTAAATCCTCTTTCGGTGTCAAATGCTAAGTTGGACATGTGGTAATCAGCCAGAAAATTGAATTCTGAAGGAAGGTAAGCTTGACCCTGAAGGTTCATTTTCCAAACAGTGGCAATCAGGGTTCCCTGGTCCCTGACTTTCCATGATGTGTCTTTAAATATCTCCATTGTTTTTTCTAACCACGTGTCCATGAATTCAACCGATGCTTTGTTGAACAAAAATACGCCTCCATTCCAATGCTGCCAACGGTCATTGGTAACTTTGGTTGAGAATTTAGATTGAATGGCTTCTATGAGGTGATTACAGCTGGTTCTGTACACTTTTTTCCCGGCTTCATCATACCATGTATTGCTGTCCTTGTCGTATCTGAATTCACTGTTGTTTTCAATGAAATCAGGGAATAGGTATGCATCATCGTAAATCAAGTTACCCTCTGAGTCATATACTTTTCTTTCCTTTCTATCCCAACGGAAATCACCGTTTGACTTCAGGAATTTGGTAAAGTTGTATTGGGAGGGTTTGATTAGGGACAAAGCGAGCCTGAAAAGCGTGTTTTTTCCAAACCACTCTGTCTGTTCTCCAAATAGATCCAGTAATCGGATTACCTTTTTATACTTTTCATAAAGTGCAGGATCTTTAGGTTTGCACTTGTCTTCATACTCCGTACTGAGCTTGTCCAAAAGTTCAACCTTCACTTTTGACTTCTCCAGGCAGTCACAATTCATTGCGTTAGGACTAAAAACGTCAATTGTACAATGGTCGAGGGCAAAAGTAATTGGATTGATGGCGTGGCTGAATATGTCGTCCACTTTAGCGCTGGCTGCAATTACATCGGAATCGAGATAGCAATAAATGTTTGTTTCCAGATCAAGTGTTGTATGGAGAGATGTTTTGAGATAAATACTCGCCTGGTGATGGTCATAGTCTGATGGTGTTTCAATATCTAGGACATCAACGTGGTCAATTGGAATCGCATTTCTCTTCAAATCCGTAACCACAATAATGTCATTGACGGAAAAGTATCTCAGGTATCTCAACGAAAAGTTCAGCGTGTGTATGTGTTCTTCCGAACCACACACTACAAAAACGAAGATATTTTTAGCGCTCGTCAATTCAATTAATTTTTTCTGTTATGCCCATCTCGAATACCATAATTCCAGAACGGCCAACTTCCATAGCCGCCAATGGTCACCTTGTCCAATCATTGATTCTAACTTATCCTTTCGCACGATGTTATCGCTAATCAAGTTACCGTCGAGTAAAACTGATTTGTACCACGCCATGTCCATATAATACTTATCTGGGCCTACAAATCCCTGTTTCTTCCTGTCCATTATCCGAGGAGGAAGATGCTTCACGATATTCTCATGCAAGGCAAATTTCGTGATCTCGGGCTTGAAATAGTTTTTGTCACTTAGCTTAAATATGCATTCAAATAATTCATGGTCTAAAAACGGAACCCTTACTTCCAAGGAATTTGCCATGCTCGCGCGGTCAATTTTGGTCAACACCAGCTCAGCCATGAAGCACTTAACATCCATGTATTGAAAAGTCTTCACGGTATTGGAATTCCCCTTGAAATGCTGTTTATAAAACCATTTCGAGTCAGACGGTATAAACTCATGGAGCCGATCATCTAAAAGCTCTGAGAGGTTACTATTGTTGTAAGTGCCCATGCTCATTGCATTTGCATAATTCTCAGTTGTATACACGGCCTTATTTGAAGACATTAACCCTTTAAGCATAGAAATGAGGCCATTTGGCTGATGGTTGTTAGATTTTTGGTGCCAGGTATAACCACAAAAGAGCTCGTCAGCACCTTCGCCGGAAAAAACAACTTTTACAGATTCAGAAGCGAGCTTGCTAACTACGTATGTAGGAATTATTGATATGTCTGCGATCGGCTCATCATAGAAATAGGCAAGCTTCTCAGTTAATTCCAAACTTCCACCATTAAGCACCACGTTGTGCTGATTAGTCCCAAATAATTCTGAGACCGTCTCCGCAAATTTGTGTTCACTTCCTATCCAATCCTCGAATCCGATTGAGAATGTCGAAGGGGAATGATTCATGCGATTCATATAGTAAACCAGGGCACTAGAATCATATCCACCGCTAAGAAAAGACCCTACTGGGACATCACTTAACAGATGTGTACTCACAGAGTCTACCAGCATACCATCAATCTTTTCAATCAGCTCTTTTTCTGAAATGCTTTCGTTCCTGATCGGAATATCCCAATATTGCATAACCTCGAGCTTTCCTGATATATCAAGTGTGGCGCAATGAGCTGGAGGCAATTTAAACACATGATGCCAGATCGTCTTGGGCGAAGGCACATATCGGTATATTAAGTAATCGCACATGGAGGAATAGTCTATTTCCTTTTTCAATTTTTTGTCTTCGCGAATTGCCTTTATCTCTGAACAGAAAACAAAAGTGCTCTCATCCAAATAATAGTACAATGGTTTAATACCAAATCGATCCCTGGCCAGAAAAAGCTGTTCCTTCTTTTCATCCCAAATTCCAAAGGCGAACATGCCCTTTAGATGGTTTACAACCTCTGACCCCCATTCTTCATACCCGTGAATGATGACCTCCGAGTCCGAAGTAGATGAAAATTTGTGTCCAAGATTAGTCAGCTCAGACTTGAGCTCCAAATAATTGTAAATCTCTCCATTGCAAGTGAGCCAAATGCTTCCATTTTCATTTGACATAGGTTGCCTGCCCTGAATGGAGAGGTCGTTAATCGATAGCCTTCGATGACCCAGTGCCAATCGTTTGTCATCACTCTGATAAAATCCAGAATCATCTGGGCCACGATGCGTTAGGGTATCTCGCATTGCGAGAAATAATTCCTTGTCAACAGGCTCTATGTAGTTTAGTCTACCAATTATTCCACACATGGTAATTGTGATGTTGAGCGTTCAAAGCTCTCGTAAATTCTTGCCAATATCCTTAAGGTCAAGATAAAAATTTCTCGGGATATGAGGAAATAGAATTAAGTGTATAACCAGTAAAACAAGGAATACTGGTCTGTCAAGCGAAAGAAACATTAAAATTAGTATGGCTAACCACTCCTCATAAAAATTGTTCATGAAGTACAGAAACTTGAATGTGAACTGTCTTCTGGGCATTACCAAAAATTTGGGTCCATTAAACTTGAGCCAGGTAAAAAAGAGAAATACCAGAAATCCAACATAGAAGAATGGGAGAATTGTTGAAGCCATAAAAACCAGAGCAGAAACCAGAGTAATTTCTATTGGAAGAATAAGTCTGTTTATCTTATTCACTGATTTTAATGCACCTATACGTAACACAAACGTATCGCTACCTGTTTTTAGGTCGTTTTTGCGGTCATCCAGTTGATGCAGCATGATATTTCGAATGCCTTTGCTCATGGCCCAGAACACGATTAATCCTATTGGATATAATGCAACATCCCAAAAATAGGTTTCAGAGATGATTACGAAGGTGAATATGGTCACCAATATGGGATTTACATGCCCATAAAATGCATCGCTCAGAATCCCTAACATTCCTCTCTCCTTGAATCTAAGCGGAGGAAAAGAATACAGGAGGTACACGATTAGCTGAGCTCCCAGCAGGAGGGCTACAAATTGGTTTAAATCAAGATATAGCCAAGGAAATGAGATACAACCTATTAAGAACAGGATCAGCAGTAATAATTGCGATTTTGAGAGTACCAATACGATATTTTTCTTTCCCACCGCCTGATCGTCTTTGTAATCTGATAGGTCATTTAAGCAATACCCCAATCCGGCAACACCTATAATTACGGGAATAAATCCAATAATTTGGATCAATGACTCCGTAAATGGCGTTCCGTTTATCGCAATTGTAAAGTAAATGGTAGCCAAGACTGGCGGGATAAGATGCTTCCACCAGAGAGCAAACCGAAGATTCTCAACTATTCTTTTAAATGCCCCCATGCTGAACTTGTTTCAGGCCTAAGCTGCCCAGCAATTGTTCAGCAATCACCCGTGCAACAAATACGGATCCTGAATCATTGTAATGAACCAAATTATCACTTAGCAGATCTGCAGACGCAATTGGAACTAAACGATCCAAGTCTATAAGCAGCAAGTCATGCTCAGAAGCTTCATCTCGGATGATACTATTGAATTCCTTATGAATCATGTGAATTACCTTTAAAAATGCAGGTTCTGGCACACTATCGAAAGGGTTTTGAGGAATTGTCAATTCTAAAGACTCAGGTAGTCTATTGGGCGTTTGATCAAGTGAGGTGCGAAGAATCTGGGTCATCAACACCGGTTGTGCTCCTTTGCTTAAACACGCATCAACAAAACCCTCTAGCGCATTTTTGTATTGTAAGGCTATTGACTTGGTGTCAAGCCGAACAGTTGATCCTCTTAATTTTGAGAATTTATCGTCTCCTTCTTCATTCGACACACCAGCGTTATAGTTACCGTAATACGCCAGTTGGACTATGTCATTGATGTTATGATGGTAAACCACAATGTCTGGTTGAAGAGGCAGGATTTTGTGAATAAGAATGTTGAGTGAATGTTGTGAATTGTTGCCACCTACGCCAGCATTGAATGCGTTGACCTTCAGTCCGGTTTTCTCTTCCAAGAGACGACCAACCAGATACGGAAATCGCAAAATTTCCTTTACAGTTTCACACTCTGTAGTTGATCCTCCCACAAAGTATATGTCAATATCGGGTTCGTCATGAATTTTGGATGGCAGGATAAATCCATTTGCGTCCGTTCGCAATACATATTCTTCCAGCCTATCACCTTCTCTGAGCAGACGTTTAAAGGGGGTAACTGCATTTTTAGAGATATTCGGTGCATGTTGTCTGAGCTCTATATTATTCTCTTTATCTCTACTTCCAAATTCTACCGCCATTAGGATAATTCCGACAGCAATGGAAAGGACTAAAGCCAATATGATGATTTTCTTCATATGAGATTTGCGCTAGACGCACTATCCGAAAATTGGTAAAAAATGGTCACATTGTGTTCTCGAATGGATTAAGTTCTAGTAAATTGAACGCTAGATTTGATTCAGGAAGATGTAAAGATCGTAAAGATTTGTGCGTAATATTAATGACTTATGCGTATTTATTCTCCTTTGATTTGCAGTGCGAGCAAACTATTCAGTAGAATTCCTGCCAAATATACCTTGGTTATCGTCATCCTATCGTTCATGCTGGGCAAGTTTCAACCCTTTTCTACTTTCCCTGTGTATTCACATATACCAGCAACTGCGGAATATTATTATGTGACTGATGAAAATGACTCGATCATTCCAATTGTAACAACATTTGATTTTGAAGGAAGCAATTTGCATAAAATGATCGAATACAAGTACCTGCAGCATTCTGAAACATACGGCGACCCGGATATTCTATCCATGGTGGGTGCAGAAACCCTTGATTACATGTTCATAACTGCTGATATCAGCTCCAAAACAGTGTCTTATAGGGCTATCAAAATCTGGAATGCTAAAGTGACAATGGTTGATAAGAAAATTAAGGTGCTGTCGACGGAGATTGCAGTAAAGCAGGTGCGATGAGAATGAACCTACAAATTCAGACTTATTCTTTCTCAGAATGGAAAATCATGAGAGTTTTGTTCTCGCTATTTTGGTTTGAACGGATTGGCTTCATCCTATATAGCTATTCAAGCATTCCGGTTCCGAGGGGGTGGGCACAATTTATAGACCTTTCCTTCCTTACTACGGTCCCTGGTAAAGTCATTATTATTATTGCTTCACTCGTTTGTGTGGTTATGTACATACGTAACATCAAGATGTTATTGGTGACTGGGATTATGTTCTTAATTGGGGTTTGTGTACATACTTATCAGGATTCCCAAGCTTTGGATATGTATAATGAGGTTATCAATCTTTTGATTCTTGGGCATTTTATAGCGTTTGCGCAAGAGGCAGTATTGGCTAGGAATAAAGGTTTCGGAAAAGCATTGGATCGGGATGAGGTGAAAAATCTTGTCATACACTACTCAAAACAAGCGATAATTGCATGTTACCTGGTTGCCGCAATTTCAAAGTTAACGGATGCCGGATTAAGCTGGGTGGTTGACGCTCCCAATCTCTCCGTTGTCATATACAAGAGCCACATGCACGCTTATATTGGTTGGTTGTTGCCAGAAATGAAGGCCAGCGGGTTGTATTATTCGTCAATAATTGCGAATAATTCCTATTTAATTCAAATTGCTTTCGGATTTACATTGTTGTTAGAATCCTTTGGAATAATTGCCTTGAAGAGCCGAAAGGCATCAGTTTTTATTGGGGTCTGGTATGTGGTATTCCATCTTTCTGTAGCATATATTACCGGGATAAGGTTTGACCAGTTTGTAGTTGTGGTGATAATATTTATGATCAATATTGCCTATCCTTTGATCAAAATCCGAGAGCTGTACACCGTTCGTTTTCGAGCTATACGCGGATAGAATAAATTAAGAAATAAATTAAGAAATGAATTTAGACAAAAGCACTTTGGGCACTTTGTTTTTACTGATATTCAGTGTTTTATTGGGGTGCTCTTCTGTGCATGAAGAGGAGGCACAAACTGCATTTTATATTAATGCAGGTAAGTCAGCAGAGTCGCAAAATGTGAGAACTTTTGAGACTATTTGTAAGGAAGATCAATGTAGTTTTCAAATCCATACGGGACCCAATGTAGAACCGGTTAAAGTTATGCTAGCGAATATAGATTCTGTTTACCCCGTTAGTTTATATCTCACCAAAGCAGCATGGCCAGATTTACGAAGTAACGGAGCTATTGTGGAGTCAATTATCTCAGAGGACATGAGCGAAGAGGATAAAGCCATCGCGTTGTGGAAGTTTGTAAGCAAAAGGTCTTACCACGCTGAGCCGCGCTCTGAAGTTAGCCATGACCTTCATGACCCGGTCAAGCTGTTAAATATATTTGGGTATGGCTATTGCGGTGATCTTAATGGAGCATTGGTATGCCTTGCAGAGCTTTCAGGTTTTGAAACTCGCTTTTGGGTTTTAGAAGGCCATACCGTGGCCGAAATGTATTACGACAAAGAATGGCACATGTTCGACGCAGTGTATGAGGTTTATTACTATGATGACAGCATGAAAATTGTAGGGGTGGAATATCTGAGTCAATATCCAGAGGTGATACTCAATTCTGACATTGATCTATCTTATGACAGACTGTTTCGCAAATATTTCAATTCAAGTGCCTCTACGGATGAAAAAACTGAGTTAAGCGTACATCAAAAGTACATTTTGCAAAATTTTGAGAATCTGCAAATTAGTTTTAAAGCGGAGTTTAAAGTGGCTGATGATGAAGAATTGACCTTCGATATGATGCGTGAACGAATGCTTTATAATTATGCCAAATTCTACACCACAGCTAATGATAATTGGATTGAGGAAGGTAGAGGTGCCAATTACACCACCCACGAAATGAATATTCTTCTTTATCCGAAAGAGGAACTGATCTACA
The DNA here is from genome assembly GCA_012966015.1 of Flavobacteriales bacterium. Taxonomy (GTDB): domain Bacteria; phylum Bacteroidota; class Bacteroidia; order NORP154; family NORP154; genus NORP154. The sequence continues at coordinate 9,968 of DTRI01000239.1, forward strand.
GCTTTTCCCAGCTGAATAACGAAGGGCTTAAGATCGCTTGTTACGGCAGCAGGAACAAGTGCTATGAGGGGCGTGGTTCTTTAATCAGAAAGTTATCAAAGAACAGATTTGAACAAGGGTCAGAAAAGTAATTGGTTGTATCCTCAAAATACCAGACATGATGTCC
>DTRI01000240.1:0-4997 GCA_012966015.1 Flavobacteriales bacterium
TAGGCAGCCCCAATATTGATACCGATATAAAATATTGAAAAACCTTTATCTCTTCTTTCGTCACCTTCTTCGTACAACCCTCCGACCATGGTGCTTATATTAGGTTTCAACAAACCAACACCGAGAATAATTAGTAAAAGACCAACCATAAACGCCGTTTCTGAATCGATAGCAAGTGTGCCATGACCAAAACATAATAGAATGCCTCCAATCAAAACAGCTTTTTTCTGACCTAACACCCTATCCGCTAATATACCCCCGGGAATAGAAGCAACATAAACCAGCATGGTATACCAACCATACAATGCCAGTGCCTTGGTACTTGTCCATCCTAATCCTGCATGTTCAGATGTTACTTCCGCAATAAGATAGAGCACAAGAATTGCACGCATACCATAATAGCTAAAACGTTCCCACATTTCCGTGAAGAACAAAATAAACAGGCCTTTGGGGTGTCCGAATAATGTCTCTTCGTTTTCCATAATTTAATTTAGTTTACAAGGTTTTAGGTTAGAGATTATCGAGAATAAAATTGGTCATTTTGGTATACAGATGCAGCCTTGCATTGCCGCCATATATACTGTGTGCTTTGTCGGGATATATAAAAAGATCAAATTGCTTATTGGCATCCACCAACGCATTGGTCATTTCCAGGGTGTTTTGATAGTGTACATTGTCATCCGCCGAGCCATGTACCAACAGATACCTGCCCTGAAGATTTTCTACATGATTTATCGGCGAATTGTCATCATAGCCACTGGCATTTTCCTGAGGAGTCTGCATATATCGTTCCGTATAAATAGTGTCGTAAAACCGCCAGTTCGTCACAGGTGCCACCGCTATTCCCATCTTAAACAATCCCTCTCCTTTCGTGAGGCACAGTGAAGTCATAAACCCTCCGTAGCTCCATCCCCAAATCCCTACTCTTTTGCTGTCGATATAAGGCAATGAGCCAATATACTTAGCCGCTTCAATTTGATCAACCGTTTCCAGTTTACCCAATTCCTTGTAAGTACATTTTTTAAATTCAACTCCTCTGGCCCCGGTTCCGCGATTGTCCACAGAAGCAATGATATAGCCATTCTGCGCCAGCAATTGGTACCAGAAATAATTTCTGCCGTCGAATACATCACGTACCGTCTGGGATCCCGGCCCACCATATACATACATTAAAACAGGATACTTTTTAGAGGCGTCAAAATTTGCCGGCTTTATCATCCAGCCATTTAATTCGACCTCCTCTGAGGTTTCAAATGTAAAAAAGTCCTTCTCGGCCAGATTGTACTCACCCATTGTCTTAATCAGTTTGGAATTATCTTCCAGCACTCTTATTTGTTCACCGTTCGACTTGTGCAACGTTACATAATTGGGAGAATTAGCCGCAGAGTGGTAGTTGATATAATACTTAAACCCTTCACTAAACTTTGCTGAGTTAACGCCAATTTTTTTAGTGAGCTGCCTCTTCCTTGTTCCTTCCAAATTGGTGACAAAAAGGTGTCGCTCCAGCGGCGCCTCACCAGATGAGCCTACTGCTATATGGTGAACCTGATAATCGGCACCTTTGTGTTCTTTTATCTGTGTTGTATTTTTGGTCATTGAGCTTGCTGCAATGTAGTACAGTGCATTGCTCTCTTCATCATATCCCTTAAATTCGGTTACATCCCAATTCCCAACTGTTACCTGATGAATTAACTTACCCTGGAGATCATAATGATATATGTGGTTAAAGCCATCTTTATCACTGGTCCATATGAATGTCTTGCCATCTTTGAGAAAGGTAAGATTGTCTGTTACATCAAAATATGTTTTGCAAGACTCAACCATTATCTCAGATACCGACCCAGACGTAGCATCCAAGGTCACCAGCTGCATCTTATTTTGGTGCCTGTTCTTCTTCTGTATTGAAAGAAGGTTGGGATCATTGGTCCATTTGATTCTCGGAATATATTCATATCCCTCATCCAGCTCGAATTTCACCTCTTTAGCTGAATTCAAATTATAAATATGAATGCTAACCACAGCGTTTTCCTCTCCGGCCTTAGGGTACTTGAACTTATATTCAAATGGATAAAGGCTTCCATATTTGGCCATTGAAAACTCTTTTACCTTAGTCTCATCGAACTTATAGTAGGCTATCCTTTCCCCATCAGGTGACCAGAAAAATGCTTTGTCAAATGAAAACTCTTCCTCATAAACCCAATCCGTAGCCCCATTGATGATTTTATTGAACGCTCCATCCTTAGTAATCTGCGCTCTTTTGTCCTTAGCCAGGTCCATTACAAAAACATTGTTGGCATTTACATAGGCTACTTTCAAACCGCTTGGAGAAAAAGTAGCATATCTTTGCTTTCCTTCCCTATCCAAAATTGACAGCTTCTTTTTAGCAATGTCCCAGATATAATTGCTCTCTCTGGTCGAGTGTCGATAAATCTTCTCGGTGCCGGTTGCGATCATTATTTTGCTTTCATCCGGACTAAACTGATAGGCATCGATGGACAGGGTGTCTTTAGAACCATCTGGAATTAACCATGAAGACCGGAGCAAGGTATCAACAACCACACCTGTTTCGTACTGATATCGAACAATGAATGACTCATCATCTTCCGATTCTTGTGTTGTGTAATGCACACCGTCATTCATGGATCTCAATCCATATACCGATGCGGACGTGAAGGTAAAATCCTTCCAAAGATCATTCAGTGTAACATACTTACCAACCTTCCCAGCCTTGCCAGTTGGCTTATTAGGAGGGCCTTGCGCCATGCCGAAATCCGCCCAAAACATCACCATGAACACGGCAAAAACCCGGGAACCAATTTCAAATCGCCGCATCAGATTATATTATTAAATTTGTTTGCGTAGGGAGTATGGAGTTCTTCTCTCAAAATGATCGCCAAAAGTAATTAAAAAATACTTCTTCGTGACACAAGCACAACCGTCAGAATCTACCGTATCTAAATTCAGGGAACTGCTGGGAGAGAAAGCCATTATTTCTGATCAAGAGCTTCTTGCCAACTATGCCCACGACGAAACAGAAGACCTCGAATTCTTCCCGGCTATTGTTCTAATTCCGGAAAACGAAAAACAGATTTCAGAAATATTGAAGATCTGCAATGCGGAGAAAATACCTGTAACACCACGGGGAGCAGGAACCGGCCTCAGCGGGGGAGCACTCCCCATTCATGGTGGCGTGGTCTTATCCACCGAAAAGCTAAATAAGATTATAGAAATTGACGAACGAAATCTTCAGATAAAGTTAGAACCGGGTGTAATAACACAAGTCTTGCAGGAAGCAGTGATCGAGAAAGGCCTGTTTTATCCGCCTGACCCATCCAGTAGGGGCTCCTGTTTCATTGGCGGGAATGTACTAGAAAATGCGGGTGGGCCAAAAGCGGTAAAATACGGGGTCACCAGTGATTATGTCCTCAACCTGGAGGTTGTTTTGCCTACAGGAGAAATTATTTGGACGGGGGCCAATGTGTTGAAGAACTCAACGGGATATAACCTCACACAATTAATTGTTGGCAGTGAAGGCACATTGGGCATTGTTACCAAAATTGTATTGAAATTAATTCCCTATCCCGATAAAAAGTTGTTGATGCTGGCGCCCTTTTTCTCTGCGGAAAAAGCCTGTGAGGCGGTTTCTGCAATATTTCAGGCTGGCATTACACCATCCGGGTTGGAGTTTATGGAACGGGATGCGATTGACTGGACATTAAAATTTGTACACGATATAAGCCTTAAGGTGAAGGATGACATTGAGGCGCATCTTCTAATAGAAGTTGATGGAACCGATCGCGATGTACTCTTCAAGGAATGTGAAAAGATCACCAAAGTTTTAGAGAGCTTCGATTGTGATGAGATTCTTTTTGCAGAAAATAGCCGGGAGCAGGATGAGCTGTGGAGACTGAGGAGGCTGGTAGCTGAAGCTGTAAAATCTAATTCTGTTTACAAAGAGGAAGACACAGTTGTGCCCAGGGCAGAATTACCCAAACTGCTGAAAGGAGTCAAGGAAATTGGCGCCAAATACGGCTTTAAATCAGTTTGCTATGGCCATGCCGGTGACGGCAATCTTCACGTAAATATCATCAAAGGTGAAATGGACGATGCGAAATGGCAAAATGAATTGCCCAAAGGCATCAGAGAAATTTTTGAGCTCTGTGTGAGTTTGGGGGGTACGCTATCTGGAGAACATGGCATCGGACTGGTTCAAAAGGACTATATGGACATCGCTTTTAACCCAACGGAATTGAGAATTCAGCGAGAGATAAAGCAGCTTTTCGATCCTGAAAACATCCTGAATCCGGGTAAGATTTTCCCATAACAAAATGTGGTCACCTAAAAATGCTATTGTCGCCTATGTATATTATATCTATATTTAATAATGTATAAACAAAAGTGCGCGTTCGAAACTTTTTAGCAGTGTATTTCAAGAAGATCAAGCTCATATTGCTTGTTTGTATGCTGGCAACATTCAGCAATACAGGCACAGCCCAGTACTGCACTCCCGATGCAAATTGCAGCGATGGAGACGAAATAGATAATTTTATATTCAATACTATTTCTAACCTCAGCTCAGGGGGGTCCAATTGTAATACCAACAGCTACATCAATACCGGGCTATCTACAACCGTTATGGTTGGATTAAAATATGCGATTGCCATGCAAGCTGGGACTGCCTGGTCTGAGGGCTTCGGCGTGTGGATTGACTACAATCAGGATGATGACTTTAATGATCTGGACGAATTCATATATGCATCGCCATCGTCTGGTAACAATTGGTTTAATGATTCAATCATCATCTCATCGGTCGCATTACCGGGTTCTACTCGGTTGAGAGTTCGATGCCGATACAATCAGACGATAGCTGCAGCTGAGTCATGTGCAGCGTTTAATTGGGGTGAGACCGAAGATTACACAGTTAATATCGTTGCCAATAATTCGCCGCCTGTTGCCAATTTTGATGCGGATAGCACCTTCACCTGCAGCGGCACCAT
>DTRI01000240.1:5028-10087 GCA_012966015.1 Flavobacteriales bacterium
GCTGGGATTTTGGGGATGGTTTCGGAGATACTATTCAAAATCCGGCCCACACTTATACTTCTGATGGAACTTATTCAGTATCGTTAACTGTAACCAATACCAACGGGGCCGACTCTATTACGTTTACCAATTACATTACTGTTGCTGGGCCCTCTGCACCTTCCTGCACTCCCGCTACTACTAGCTATTGCTGCCAGTTAGGTATTTACAATGTAACTTTTGAGAGCATTAACAATACTACCCCCAACGGAGTTGAAGGTTATCAGGATTACACCTGTGTAACCGCAACCAATATCACGGTTGGACAAGCTTATCCTATAGCGGTGACCACAGGGCCTAATTTTGAGGAGAATGTTAAAGTTTGGATTGATTACAACAATGATGGTGTGTTGTCCGTCAGCGAATTGGCCTTTGAATCACTGAATAATCAGACTAACCATGCCGGAACGGTAACTGTTCCCGGCGCACCAGTTACGGGCACCACCCTAAGGATGCGAGTCGCATCAGATTGGCAGGGCAATTCCGGTCCCGATCCATGCACAGATGTTGAATTTGGACAATTTGAAGATTATTCTGTGACTATATTGCCAGATACGGTTCCACCGCTAGCAAACTTCACTGCAGATGCCACCATCACCTGTAATGGTATTGTCAACTTTACTGACTTATCTGCCAACTACCCCAGCAGCTGGTATTGGGATTTTGGAGATGGGAATAATGACACCATTCAGAATCCAACGAACACATATCTAGCAGATGGGATTTATACTGTGACGCTTATTGCCACCAATCAATACGGCTCTGACACACTGATTATTAGCAATTACATCAATGTAAACGTTTCTGGTGGTGGCCCTATTCCACCGGGTTGCACGCCTGCTTCACTCAATTATTGCTGTGGTTTCGGAATAACCAATGTGACATTTAACAGCATTAACAGTACCACTCCTGACGGGGTAGCGGGTTATGAAGATATGGCCTGTTCTCAGGGAACAATTGTCACAGAAGGCGAAACTCACGCCATATCTGTGGATGTGAGCGGCGCATCTCCGGGTGCACAGAATGTACGTGTTTGGATCGACTACAACAATGACGGTAACTTCAATAATTTAACGGAGCTTGTTTTTTCTGAAGATAACACACTAAATGCCGCTGGCAACATTACAATAGCTTCAGCTGTAGTGTTAAACTCTCCGTTGAGAATGCGGGTATCTTCAGATTATAACTTCGAACCCGCTCCATTGCCTTGTGTGGATCTTGAAAGAGGGCAGGCAGAAGACTATTCAATTACAATCCTACCCAATACCCTCGCTCCAATAGCCTATTTTTCTGTTGACGATACGGTGACTTGCTCTGGTACGGTGCAATTTACAGATGAGTCCATTAATGTACCTACGTTCTGGTATTGGGATTTTGGAGATGGGAATACCAGTAACTTACAAAATCCGTCCAACACGTATGCTACAGATGGCATTTATACGGTATTATTGTACGTGGCCAACGCCAATGGTGGCGACACACTCATCGACAGCAATCTGATTACAGTTAATCTGAACGGCGGCCCTGTTGCAGCATCTTGCACCCCCTCCACGCTGGGCTATTGCTGCGGATATGGAATCTACAATGTCACCTTTGTTGGAATCAATAATTCGACCGGTAGCGGAGTTGAAGATTATATGGATTTCAGCTGCTTTCAGCAAACTTACTTGACAGAGGGGCAATCATATGCTATCTCCATAAGCACAGGGTCCAGTAATCCGCAGGACACGCGCGTGTGGATTGATTACAACAACGATGGCGTGTTCAATGACGCTACTGAAAGGGTGCTTACATCTGATGACAAGTTCAACCCCACCGGGTTTATAAACATTCCGCTCACTGCGGTCAATGACACTGCACTACGGATGCGCGTATCTTCTGATTATTCCGGAAGCACACCAACGCCTTGTCAGGATTTGTGGTACGGTCAGGCAGAAGATTACGCAGTGTATATTGGCATTCCGCCGACTGTCAATTTCTCTTCCAGTGATTCCATGTTTTGCGAAGGCTCTTGCATTTCCTTCAACGATTTGAGCACGGACAGTGCAACGGGATGGAGCTGGTCGTTCCCAGGAGGGACTCCCTCAAACTCAACCGAACAGTTTCCCAGCAATATTTGTTATAACAATCCTGGCACCTATTCTGTTTCGCTTACCGCTTCCAATAATTACGGATCCAACAGTGTAACCGCGAACGCTCTGCTAACAGTTCTTTCCTGCCCTGTTCCTGTGGCAGATTTTACAGCGTCGAGTACATCCTTTTGTCAGGGTGACTGCATTTCATATACGGATATTAGCACCAATTCACCCGATACCTGGGCCTGGTCATTTCCGGGAGCCACGCCAGATACGTCATCTCTACAAAACCCTTCCAATATTTGCTACCCAGATTCAGGAAGCTACACGGTGACCCTAATGGCAGGCAACCCGAACGGTATAGATACAATTACCAAAACAAGCTTCATAAATGTAAATCAATGCTTGCCAATTGCAGCTTTTTCAGTAAATGATTCTACCATATGTGAAACGGGCTGTGTTTTGTTTACCGATCTGTCAACTAACAATCCAACTTTCTGGAGCTGGTCGTTTTCGGGTGCCAACACACCGACGTCGCCGGCACAAAACCCAACAGGTATCTGCTACAATACGCCGGGCACCTACGATGTTACATTGGTGACCACCAATGCAAGTGGTTCAGATTCTGTTACACTATCCTCATTCGTGAATGTACTCGTTTGTCCGCCACCAGTTTCAAATTTCGCACCCAGCGATTCTGAAATATGTGAGGGCGACTGCATCAACTTTAGCGATATGAGTGTTGATGCCACTACGTGGACATGGACTTTTGATGGAGGCACACCTTCGTCTTCCATCGATCAACATCCAACGAATATTTGCTATAACTCGGTTCCGGGAACTTACAACGTAAAACTGGTTACAAGCAACGCGGCCGGAAACGACTCTATTACGCAGACTGTAAAGATTGACGACATGATGGCTGTTATGACGATAGCAGATACCTTATTCAGAGGAATTCCTACTGTATTTTCTGAAGCCAGTACGCCAAGCGCTGTAACCTGGACCTGGTACTTTGGAGACGGCAACTTCGCCAACCTGCCAGCACCTATATATACTTACTCCTTCAATGGGGTATACACAATAACGCTTGTGGTCACCAATTCTAATGGATGCAAGGACTCCATCAGCAAGGCCATTATTGTGGTTGAATACTTCGCAATTGATGATGCGAATTCTGAGCTAGAATTTAATCTATTTCCAAATCCTACATCCGGAATATTTACGCTGAATTTGGGAGCTGGGCTCAGCGGTGTTTATGAGCTATGCGTTAAAAATGTGCTGGGACAGTCGGTTCATTCGAGATCAGTTAGGATGCTGGGAACCCATGTGGAGAGAATTGACATCTCACATTTACCGCCTGCTATCTATACGCTAACATTGAGAGGAGCTCAAGGCCAAATAACCAGAAAAATAATCAAGCATTAACCTTGAGGCACATCAATTACAGGCTTTTCATTTTACTATTGGCAGCTCTCCTTGGGTTTTCAAATCAAGGCAGTGCCACGCACCTCATGGGCGGAAACCTGGCATACGAATATGTGATGCAGGTGAACGACTCTACCTTTCGGTATAAAATTATTTTCAAAACTTACACGAACTGCGGTGTCAACTCAAATATTCCTTTCCCCGAAGCTTCTGTTACGCTGGGTATATATAGAGATACAGTGACCGCTAACTTACCACTTCAGACTTTAATGACTATTAATTTAACAGATACCACTTTAATAGAACCGGCCCTTCCTAATTCATGTACAGTAGGCAGCGGAGTTTGTATTATTGAAGGCATTTATATTGATGAGATTGACCTGCCTAAGAATTATTTTGGATACCACTTGTACTATAACCGATGTTGCAGAAATGGTGACATTCTCAATTTAGATAATCCTGGAGGTAGGGGCATGGTTTTCCACGCTTATATTCCACCCACCCTGGTAGAAAACAGTTCTCCGGTTTTTTCCGATCTACCCATGCCATTTCTGTGCATAGATGATACGAGCAGTATCCTGAATACGGCCTTTGACCCAGACGGAGATCAATTATTATTTGCCTTCGTTGATCCATATGAGGATGGACCTTACCCACCTTTTCAGCCTAACCCACCAGCGACTATTAGCTGGCCTCTTCCAACCGTTCCCTGGTTGAATATAACGTACAATAAGAACTTCCCGTTTGGCCCTAATGGATATGCATATATCAATGGTGCAACAGGATACTCTGAATATATGTCGCCAGATACGGGCAAATTTGTTGTGGCAGTAGAAATCAAGGAGTATCGCAACAATCAGCTCATTGGAATTAGCCGGCGTGATATGCAGCTACTGTTGCTTGATTGCCCCTTTAACCCCCCTCCGAGTCTTTCAAATATTTCTGGCAGCGGACAAACTAGCTACACAATCGAGGAGGGCGATAGTCTCTGTTTTCCAATCACATTTTCAGACGAATTTGGAGATAGCCTCACCATGGTTGTGGTGAGCCCTATATTTGATACCTCCGTTACAAATCCCGCCGCAACGGTTACTACACCTGTTGTTGGGGACAGTGTGGTGACCAGTGATTTCTGCTGGAATACTGCATGTGATCAAGGGCAGGGGTTGCCCTATATATTCACAGTGTCGGTTCAGGATAACGGTTGTCCACCTAAAACCAAGGACGTGGTTTATGAGATTTCCGTTACTGATTTTGTCGGGCCAACCACAATAACTGGGGTTACCAGTGTATGTCCTTTTGCCACTGGACTCACTTATTCCGTACCGAGCCACCCGGGTGCCACTTACTCTTGGACTATAACCGGAGGGACACAAGTGGCTGGGGGAACCACAAATTCAATTACAGTAGACTGGGATGGTCCGGGAATTGGAATAGTAGCCTTAATAACAACGAGCTCTTTGGGATGCCCGGATGGGCCCATCAACATAAACGTAACCATTAACGATTATCCGGCA
>DTRI01000241.1 GCA_012966015.1 Flavobacteriales bacterium
ACCCGATCTTTTGCGCTGGAAAATTATCCGACGTAATGTATGTACCGCCGTGACGGTAGATCCTATACGGTGGCATTGAACTCAATGAGGTTATTGAGGCTATATGGGCTAATTAACTCACCCTGACCGCCACCAGCGTAATATCGTCGTCTTGTTCTTCATCCGCTGTGTAGGCCTCCACATCATTGATTATGGTATCCACCACCTCTTTTATCGACATGTCAGCTGGGATACTGGACACCAACTCAGCTAGCCGTCCTGATTCTTCGTACATCACGCCGTCAGCGTTACGTGGTTCGGTGATGCCATCGGTCATCAACAACAACAGATCTCCTGATTCCAAATCTACCACGATTGATTTATATGGAATGGTAGGGATCATTCCTAATGCTAAGCCTTTAGCTTTAACAGATTGAACAAAGCCACCACGAATCAATAAGGGATAGGCGTGCTGACCGGCGTTAGCAAGGGTCATCAGTTTTTCCTCTGTGTCAAACTGAGCTAATACCATGGTTACATTCATATCCTGTTCCATACTTTGGCATAAAGCCTTGTTTATATTTGACATAACTGAGGATATATTATTTTCTTGCTCAGCGTAAATGCGCAGGATCCCACTTGCCATAACAGCATTCATTGCACCACGTAACCCCTTGCCGCTGACATCTCCTACTGCTATGCTGATTTGTCGACCATTTTCGCTAATCAGATAATCAAAGAAATCTCCACCCACTTCTCTGGTAGCAATACTGCTACCTGCTATTTGTAGCCCCTCAACTACTGGTGCAGTTTTAGGCAAAAGCGACGTTTGCATTTGGTTAGCATCAGTTAGTTCTGCTTCCAATGCTAAGCGTGTTTCTCTCTCTTGTTCCAACATCTGAGCTTGCAGTTTTTTTGCTTCCAATTCCAAAAGTTCTGATTCTCGGCGTTGCTGGTAATAGCGTATGCCATAAACCAAAGCCAAGACCATTATGACTACTATCAGCGAGCTAGTTGGAATTAAAATCCAGCCGTTCATATACCAAGCAGGAAGCACATTGAAACTAATATTTTTAGGGTCAGAGTATCTTAGGTCTCTATTAATAGCTTGGACTTCAAAGGTATATTTTCCTGGTTTTTTAAACACATAATCAAAATGAGTTTCTGTTGTTTGGCGATTCCAATTCTCGTCTAATGAGTGCCCCTTCATACGATATCTGTATTGTCTTTTGATAGGATGGGTTAGATAATCTATTGCACTATAATTGACCGTAAGGCGTCTACCACTAGTGATTTGGTGAATCCCTTTTGATTTCTTTGTTGTGTATGTTTCTGCTCCTAGTTGTAAACTAATGATCTTTACAATTGGTTTAATTTCACTCCGTCGATAACGGGAGACTCCTTGATCGCCTACGACAAACCACATATTCCTGTTTCTATCTTCGCCAATTATCCGAATGAAGTTGTTAGACAAACCATCACGAATGTCTAGTGATGACCATGTAATCCCATCGAAAATAGAGACCCCACCACTAGTACCTAGCCAGATTAAATCATCACTACTATGGTATATCCCGCCTAGAATTTCGGGATAGCTTAATCCATCTTCTGTGGTATAGGTTTGAAATCTAACGTCACTGATATTTTCCTTTAAGTCCCACCTACTAATCCCAAAGTATGTGCCTACCCAGAGAATATTATTCCGATCTACTAAAAGCGATCTTACTTCATTGTTAACTAATCCGTTTTCTTGGTGAAAATTCAAGAATTTGGTGCCATCAAAACAGGATACCCCTTCATTCCGTCCTAGCCAAATTCGGCCGTAGGTGTCACTGCTAATGGCCCTTACGGCATCCCTCTCAAAAAAATCTCCAACAATTGACTTCATTGAAAAAGCAGTGAAATTTCTACCATCAAACTTAGACAGACCTGCAGATCCCTCCGCTTTCGCTCGACCAGTACTTCCGACCCACAAAATACCGTCTGGATCAACATGAATTGCACTCACTGTATTGCCTATTAACCCGTCATCTACTGAATAATGTTGTACATTATTTCCGTCGAAACTAGCTAGGCCATCGTATGGGGTTTGTGTATAGCTCATGAGGCCAAACCATATTCGACCATCTTTTCCTAATTCAATTCTATTAGCGCGATTTACTAAGTTATTATTTGTTTTGAAGGCATGGAACTTCTTGCCGTCGTAGGTCGTTAGTCCCAAGGCTGAAGTTAACCAGAGACGATTGTCTTCATCTATACAGCCGGCACTAATTTTGTTGGTAACCAGCCCGTCTTGTGTAGAGAAGTTTGTCATACTAGTGTTATCATGCTTGATTACTCCTCCAAACGTACCGAACCACATTGTTCCTTCAATTGTTTGGTAGATGCAATTAATCGTTCCACCAACCAAGCCATTACTATCTTCATGTGAATAATTAACGAAGGAACCATTACTAAAGCGAGAAATACCTTGGCTCGTACCAATCCACAGATGCTGAGCATTATCTAACAATAGAGAAACGATTTTGTTAGCTACCAATCCATCTTTGATAGTATAGGTTCGGAAAGACTCCCATTATAGGAAACCAAGCCTTTGTAAGTGCCGATCCAAATATCTTCACTTACACCTTGACAGGCTGAGGTAATGATGTTGCTAGGCAGACCATCTAATGTCGTGAAAATATGGAATCTATCACCATCGAAGAAGGTCAGCCCCTGTCCCTTTCCTGTCTCAATATTTCTACTGTCATGACAAAGCCAAAGTTTTCCAGAATGATCGACTAGTATTTGCTGAATATCGTTTTTCGCTAAACCATCTTCAATTGT
>DTRI01000242.1 GCA_012966015.1 Flavobacteriales bacterium
CATTGTGTCCAGGTGTGCGAGGAATTCGGCATAGGTGAAAAACCCAGCCATTGAGCCTAGTGAAAAGTTGGCGGGAACCGCATAGTCTATAGGCGATGAAGTACAATTTGAGGAAGCTGTGGGAGTACCACCAGGAGCACCAGTTTTATTGAGACTCGCCATATTGCGATCTCGATAATATTGAGCAACATCCTGTACAACTATCTCATAATCGAAACCGCTAGCGGCGAGCTGCTGAATCTCACTCTCTGATAAATCCGATTCGAAATACGAATTATTTCTAAAGTCACCATGATCGGTGGCAATTCCGAGTGCAGCTATTTGCTGCATGCTGTGTTGAGCTAGTGAAATTCTAACCTTAGAATACTGTACAGCTTGGCCAATTACCTGTGTAAATAGGGAAATGATAAAAGCGTATATACACAGAATTACGAGTTTCTTCATAGTGTCAATTTCAAAATGCTATACAATATCGCAACTTATTTTGTAGGCTGCAAGGGAACCCTTTAATTGACAGATGTAGAGTCCGCCTTCCATTTGAAGGAGTTGATAAAATGATTCACATCAGCTTTGATAAAATTTATTACGGGAGCCAGCGAGTCATTTTTCGGAACAACGCTGAAGTAGAGGGCGCCGCGCATAAAGTGATTATTGCTGTCCGTTAGGAAAAACTGCAGCGAGGATGCAGTATTAGCCCCCCGTATTTCATAAACAACACCATGAACATGCTCCATGTCTCTACGAATTAGTACTTCATCTATGGCTTCCGCTTTAATGGTGTGTTTATAGGCCAGACTCCTGCTATCTTCGAGGTACTTTTTGAACAGTGTATGATTCCCTGTTGAATCTGTATTTGCCTGCAAATCGAAATAGCTCAGGTGAAGCCTGCCTCTGTATTTCGGGAAATCGAGATTAAGCCAGCATGGCTGTTCTTCAATATCGACATGCCGGCTTATCCTAGAATAGAGCGGATACTCAAAAATAAAGGGGCAGTCACTTTTCAGTTCAGTGTATTTCTTATCAGGAAAATCAATTCTAATGTATCCTTTGGGTCTAGGAATAAAGCTCTCATCGCAGCCAGAAAATACGATAGCAAAAAATAGCAATGTGATCGCTCTTGAGCGATTATCAAACTTTATCACCCTGCAATATGCTAACTTTTATTTGCTTTACCCTTCTCGTATCTGCAGATTCAATAGTAAATGAAAAGTTTAAAAAGGCGATTTTTTCATTTTTGACGGGAATTTTACCAACGAGTTCAATTACAAATCCAGCAAGGGTGTCTGAATCCCCTTTAACGTCTTCAAATTTTTCCCCGTCTATATCCATTATTCGATATACGTCGTTAAGAGCAGTTTTACCCTCAAACACATAAGTGTTCTGATCCAATTTGGTATATCCGATCTCCGCCTCATCATGCTCATCACTAATATCGCCAACAATTTCCTCAATGATGTCTTCGAGGGTAGCAATACCTGAGGTGCCCCCATATTCGTCGACGACAATGGCCAGATGAATTTTCTTTTCCTGAAACTCCTTGAGTAAATCGTCAATTTTTTTGTTTTCGGGAACAAAAAACGGTGGTCGAATAAGTGATTGCCAATTATTTAAGGGTGATTGTGTATCTGGAATGTCCTGACCGTTTTTTCCCAGCTTTAATGAAGGAAGCAAATCCTTTATATACAGTATGCCTGTTATCTGGTCAAAAGACTCTTTGTAGATAGGAATTCGCGAATAACCAGAGTCTGTAATTTCTACTATCAGTTCATCGTAGGTAGTTTCTATATCAAAGGCAACTACGTCTAGGCGTGGCTTCATTATTTGCTTAACATCGGTGTTTCCAAATTTTACAATACCCTTTAGAATATCTTCCTCTTCTAATTGATCTTCAGAAGCCAGCTCAAGCACATCTGATAAATCATCAACGGAAATATTGGTGCCCTTTTGTTTCACTCTCTTGAGAATGATGGAAGTAGATGAGATAAGAAGTACAGAAAGCGGCGTGAAAAATTGCTGGAGAAAGTGAATGGGATATGCCATAAATCTCGACACCTTGAGCGAGTTTCTGGTAGAATATACTTTAGGAATCACCTCACCAAATAGTAGTATTAGAAAAGTGATTACCACAACCTGTATCAAAAAGCCCAGGTAAGGATGACTGCTAAGATCGAAAAGGTTGATAGTGATAAACGTAGATAGCACTATAATCGCAACGTTAATGAAGTTGTTGGCTATTAAAATTGTAGCAAGTAATTTCGGAGGATCGCCCAATAAGTGGCTAACCAGTTTGCTTTTGCGTGACTTGGAGTTTTTGAGCTCCTCCTTATCAGCGGGGTTTAGCGAAAAGAAGGCAACTTCGGAGCCAGAGACTAGCCCGGAGCACAGCAATAACAAGGCCGTAGATGTTAAAGCTAA
The DNA here is from genome assembly GCA_012966015.1 of Flavobacteriales bacterium. Lineage (GTDB taxonomy): Bacteria > Bacteroidota > Bacteroidia > NORP154 > NORP154 > NORP154. The sequence continues at coordinate 2,416 of DTRI01000242.1, forward strand.
AAAGGTACTGACAGAGAGAGGCTGAAGAATATTTATCACAGCGAGAGACAGCCATAGATACGGCTCGCTGCTACTATCGGATCCTTCCAAATATCCAGGTTATGTTAGCTCAAGGGGTTGAAATCAACTCGGTGTACGAATAAATTCGAATAAAGTTTAAAAAGGCAAACCGCCTGATGCACTGTCGGTATCAGGTGCAGCGCTTTCAGCAGTGTCAGCTGAGCTGTCATCATGGAGAATCTGCTCATCTTCTCTTTTAACGGTGAGCATAGTCATGTTGTCTGCTATGACGTCCGTGGTATACCTTTTATTCCCATCTTTATCATCCCAGCTTCTGGTTCTCAGCCTGCCCTCAACATATATGCGGTCTCCTTTGTGCAGGTATTTCTCAGAAAGCTCCGCCAGTCCTCTCCATAACACAATATTGTGCCATTCAGTGTGCTCCTTCTTTTCGCCGTTTTTATCTTTCCACACTTCGTTGGTAGCTAACGGAAACCGTGCAACAGCAACGTTGCTTTCAAGATACTTCACTTCAGGGTCCTTCCCCAGGTTGCCTATAAGGATTACTTTATTTACTCCTGCCATTCTATTATCAGATTAAATTATGTTCAAAGATAACAATCCAAATAAGTAATTCAAATCGGAATAGAGAGGTTTTTTCGAGAAATTTTTCGAATAATCTATGGATGGGATAGTCATCAATGACAATTTCCGAAACAGTGAAACAATTATTCAGTGATGCGGGATTTATAACGCCTTTTACCTGTATCGACCAGAACTGAGCCTGGATTTGTTGGTGGGTAAGCGCGTGGTTGAGCAATAGCGGATTTTCGTCCGCTACGTATTCGACGCCATTGAAAAAACGTTTCCATTCAACTGTTTTGATCAACTCAGAAAAATCTATGGCGTTATCAGATTCGATCATCGGTGGTTCATAGAGGTTTTTCCATATATCTTTGTCTGTTCTTTTTCTGATATACATTCCATCACTGCCATGAATAACCAGGAAGTTAAAGAATCTGTTTCTCTGGTTCACCGTTTTTGATTTCACGGGATATTCAGAGACCCGATTCTCCCTGTATCCAACGCAGGCACTCATTACCGGGCAAATAGAGCAATCTGGGTTTTGAGGCTTGCATTGAATTGCGCCAAATTCCATCATAGCCTGATTAAAAACTCCGGGTCTGTTCACGTCTATAATGGAGTTGGCCAGAGACGCGAATTTTCGTTTGCCGATTGAGGTGTCAATGGCAGCATCAACTCCAAAATACCGCGAAAGCAGGCGATACACATTTCCATCTACAACAGCATGTGCCTCATGGTATACAATTGATGAAATTGCCGCAGCAGTATAATCACCAACACCGAATAGTTCTCTGATGCTTTCGAATGTTTGCGGAAAAACACCATTCAGATGAAAATGGATATGGTGGGCGGTTTTGTGTAAGTTTCTTGCTCTTGAATAGTATCCAAGCCCCTGCCAGACCTTTAATACCTGTTTCTCTGTTGCTTCAGCGAGGTGCTTAATGGTTGGAAACAATTCAACAAATCTGAGATAGTAGGCAGTTCCCTGATTTACTCGTGTCTGCTGTAAAATAATCTCTGAGAGCCAAATTTTGTAGGGGTCATCTGTGTGCCGCCAGGGAAGATCCCTTTTGTTTGCCTCATACCAGTTTATTATTTGCTGCGTGAAATTCAAGGTGATCTTATGTGCTGTTTTTTGACTGAAAGCCGTATATTTGTCAACTTTTAAAAATACATATTAATATTATCAAGTATGACTAAGGCGGATATTGTAAACAAAATTTCTCTGAAGACAGGGATAGAAAAAATAGTTGTTCAGACAACTGTGGAGGCATTTATGAATGAAGTAAAATCAACGATGTGTGAAGGAAATAATGTTTATCTGAGAGGATTTGGAAGTTTTACTGTTAAAACCCGTGCTGAGAAAACGGGGCGAAATATCTCTCAGAACACCACCTTGGTTATTCCTGCTCATAATATACCTGCCTTTAAACCGGCAAAGACCTTTGTTCAGAAGATTAAGAAAAATGTACCTGTTGGACAGTAGCGCCCAGGTCAAGTAGATGAAATCCCTTTCGAGAGTACAGTTGTTATTTATTGTTGGAGCGATTGCATTGGTAGGCATTATCTATGCAATGCCAAAAACAGCGCCCTTATCTGCTGAAGCGGAGGTTGAAACTACAGGTTCAGATGCAATTGAAGTATCTGCCGACGAGAAGATTTCTGAGGCTATATCCCTCGTTATGAGGGGAGAAGAGCCCATGAAAGGTATTATGATGCTCAGAGATGTATTAACAGATGACCCGAAGAATATTAAAGCACACCTAACCCTGGGGATGTTTTCTATTCAATCAGGACAGCTGGAAAAAGCGTTGGACCGATTTAATACGGTCTTATCTATTGATTCAAGTGAATCAGAAGCCTATTTATATCTGGCCGAAGTACATGAAAAACTAGGACAGAACGATCTGGCAATTGAAAATCTTGAAACATACAAAACCTTGGTTGAGGACTCAAATTCCTTGGCTCAGGTTCAAATTATTATTAACGAATTAAAAAAGTTTTAAAAACATTGTTATGCCAAGCGGTAAAAAGAGAAAAAGACACAAGATGGCCACTCATAAGCGTAAAAAACGCTTAAAGAAGAACAGGCACAAAAAGAAAGATTAACCTGATGTTTCAGGTTAATCTTTGTACTATCTCAAGCGAATGCGGTATTCGAAAATACCATTCATTTCTCTTAAATCAGTCTATCAGTACATGTACACTGTCTAATTAGACCGGCACTGAGACTGCAGCTTGGTACGCAAGCAATTTATATATAGTGAATAAAGAATTAATAGTGGACACATCATCTTCGGATGTAACGTTGGCCCTGCTCGAAGACAAAAAGTTGATCGAGCTAAATAAAGAAGAAGGAGAGAACAATTTCACGGTAGGTGACTTGTATCTCGGAAGAGTAAAAAAAGTTATGTCAGGCCTAAATGCCGCATTTGTGGATGTAGGCTATGAAAAGGATGCTTTTCTGCACTATCTAGACCTCGGCCCTCAATATAAGTCTCTGGCCAGGTTTGTCAAGGGAGCAATGGGTAAGCAGCACGTGGGCCCACTTTTTCAGAACTTGTCCTTTGAAAAGGATATAGACAAGAGAGGCAAAATAACAGATGTGCTAACGACCAACCAACAGGTGCTGGTACAAGTGGTAAAAGAGCCCATTTCTACTAAAGGGCCGCGTATAAGCTGTGAGATTTCCTTAGCCGGCCGTTTTATTATCCTGGTACCATTTAATGACAAAGTCTCTATATCTCAGAAAATAACCAACAGAGAAGAGCGCACAAGGTTAAAAAGGCTTATGATGAGTATTAAGCCTAAAAACTTCGGCATTATCATTAGAACCGTTGCGGAGAATAAAAAAGTAGCAGAGCTGGATTCTGATCTCCGTGAACTTATTAACCGGTGGACCAAGGGATTTGAAATGCTCAAAACGAGCAAGCCACCGTTCAAAATATTGGGGGAGCTTAACCGAACCTCAGCAATATTAAGGGATCTCCTCAATGCGGATTTCAACAATATTCAAATTAACAATCAAAAACTTGCTGATGAGGTAAGGGATTACATCAAATCCATTGCTCCTGAAAAGGAGAATATCGTTAAGTATTATTCTGGAAAGGAGCCCATTTTTGAAAAGTTGGGCATCGATAAACAGATCAAAGCACTGTTCGGAAAGTTCGTGACCATGAAAAGCAGGGCTTATCTGGTCATTGAACATACTGAAGCACTACATGTAATTGATGTGAACAGTGGTAGCCGCACCAACTCAAAGGATGATCAGGAGACCAATGCGCTTGCCGTAAACCTGGATGCGGCCGATGAAATTGCACGGCAGCTACAACTTCGTGATATGGGTGGAATAATAGTGGTGGACTTCATAGATATGTACCAGGCAGTAAACAGGAAAAAGCTACACAAGAGGCTCAGCGATGCCATGAGCAAAGATCGGGCGAAGCATAAAATACTCCCGCCAAGCAAGTTCGGCCTGATTCAGATAACAAGGCAGCGGGTGAGGCCTGAAATGAATATTGCCACAGTTGAACAGTGTCCTACTTGTAAGGGAACGGGCGAAATACAGGCCAGCGAGTTATCAATTGATGATATTGAAAGTAAAGTCTCTTTCTTTTTAAATGAGCAAAATGAACCACAATTAACTATTTGTGTTCACCCATTTATAGAGGCATATTTAACAAAAGGATTTATGTCCATTCTGCGAAAATGGGTTTTGAAATACAAGAAGAGAATCAAAGTAAAGCCGGAGCCATCATATCATTTTCTCGAGTCACACTACTACAACAAAGCCGGCGAGGAAATTAAGATTTAACGATTCTTTTATACCAGATCACTAGAGGAACAGCTGAAATCAGGATGAAGCATCCCATGATTATAAATGCGTAGATGACATTATTGCCATCGGCGAAAAAAGGTAATGAGAAACTCGCGAGAAAGGTGAACCTCATTAGCACATTCGACAAACCAAAAATACTACCGGTTCTTCCAATAAGGTTGTTCGGGATGTGATTAAAAATGTAAGTCATTCTCATTATTCTGATTCCAGAATTACAGCTTCCCATCAAGAGCATGGTAACATAAAATAGTGAAATGTTGTAATTGGCGAAGTAGAAAAAATAGATACATGCCGTTAACAACGACATTACAATAATGGCGAGCACAGTCTTTTGTTTGAAGACATATCTAATAGCAACTCCTGCCAGAACTGCCCCGCAGGCAAAGAACACGTCCGATATAGCATACACTCCAGCACCCCCACGCAAGTGATTGTTTATATAGACGGGCGCAATGAAAAATCCAATACATAAGATAGTAACGAACACCGAAAAGGATGCGACTCCAAAAAGGAAAACGTATTTGTTTCGTTTCAGGTAGTTGAATCCAAGAATCAAACGATTCTTTATTGATCCTTCGTCAATTACTCTCTCTTCTATTGGCACATACTGGATCAGGAGTATCAAAGAAAAGGCGAGTACATATGTAAAGGCGTCCACTGCAAAAATTTCGTGAAGCTCCCATTTTTCTATTGTAAAGGGGAATGTGAATTCCCACCCGAAAAAGTTAACGGCTTCTGAGCTCACTCCGGATAATAATAAGGCAGCTAAGCCGCCAGCAGCCATAGTGGTAAGCTGTCCCTGTATTTCTATATAAGAGGTTATTCGTCCGTAGTGCTTCGCTTCCGTTATTTCCTGAGCAAAGGCATACAAATTGGGATAGTGAACGGAATAGATAAGGTAGGTGGACGCGAAAGCCGCTGAAACCAATACGTAATGAACAGTGCCCATATAGTATCCGGAGAAGGAGATGGCAGAGAGTAAGAGCGCACCAATGCTGGTAACAAATAGGAATATAGTTCTACGGTTATAGCGATCGACAATAGTGCCAACAAACAACATCCAAAACAAGGCCAATCCCGTAATGGTTGCATATAAAGCACCAAAGAAAGAATGCATATTCAGCTCATCAACAAAGTACCAGGGAATGGCAATCATGCTAATTCCCTGTGATACTCCTGAAACGCTATTGGCGCAAAAAAGGAAAAAAATGGCCCTCTTGTTTTTCATGTGTTAATTATCGATTTTCAGCGGTCACATGAACTAACAGGTAATAATCATTGGTATTAAAATCTTCACATGTTAGTTTCATAACTTCGTTGTCAATGAACCAAAATTTGAACCGGGACAAAACTACTTTCTTTTATCAACAGGACGTGAATAATAAGAACAAACAATAGAGCCAACAAAAATTCATGCAAACATTAGAGAGGGCTAAAAAGTACTGTGTATACCAGGAGAGGTGTCAGGAGGATATGCGGGATAGATTGAGAATCTGGGGCATAAGATCGGCGGATATTGAAAGCACCATTGCTGATCTAATAACAACGGGATTCATCAATGAAGAGCGCTTTGCGAGAATCTATTGTGGCAGCAAATTCCGGCAGAAAAAGTGGGGACGCATTAAAATAACGATGGAATTGAAGAAGCGCCAGCTCTCGGAATACTGTATAAACGCGGGCCTCTCAGAAATAGAAGAAGATGACTACGTTCAAATGCTGGAGACGATTATTGAAAACAAGAAAGAGCCCAATAAGACGAAAAATATATTTGTAAAAAATAAGCAGATCGCTGCCTATTGCATTGGAAAGGGATATGAGCCGGAATTGGTGTGGAGCCTTCTCAGGTAGGAGTTCATTCAAAATAGTAACTTTATAAAATGCAACATCCATTTAGAAATATCCTGTTTTTTGTCTTGCTGGTTAACTCAGGATTCGGCTATGCACAAAGCACGGTATATATTCAAAATAACACAGATTTGGATTTCGACATCTCGGTTTCCATTTCCGGGAATAAAACGATAACCGGAAATCAGTGGAGCGCACTGGAAACCATTTCTACAGCATGGGAGAACAAGGCTGCGATCATTGATTTTGATCCGGATACCGTGCTGGTAAACGGTGATACAGTTGTATTTGATATAAGTGCATCTTTTAGTGGCGACACGGTGCATCTAATGGCAATGTTTATAGGCCCCTCGCTCGGTGTCAATCTTCAATACGCAGCATCGGCGAGTAGCTTTAACCATCCATGGTACAGCGATGGTATTTTTCACGAGGGTCAAACTACCATGGATACCACCAGCTGCACCATTAAATATAAACGTGAATTAGATACCCTTGATAATGATGACAATATTGTCTTTGCGATTCACAAGAACTTCGTCTATTCAATATTGAGTTCTGATTTTAATGACCCCAATACTATAAACGTAATGTCTTATAATGTGAAGCTGATGCCAATCATAACAGGCGACTTTTTTGAAAGAGCATCACTATTGCCGGCTTTGTTTTCTCAAAATCAGGATGTGGTCATTTTTCAGGAAGTATTCAGCGATTCTGCGAGATGGAGCTATCTAACCCCAGCGATGCAGGCAGCGGGTTTTGCCAATTACACATTGATTTTGAATGATACTGCGTTACCAGGTGTCACGTCTTTAACCAACGGTGGCGTAATTATTTACAGCAAATGGCCCATTGTTTCCGAGGCAGAGTACCGCTATAACAATTGTTCAGATTTCAACGCTCAGGATTGCTTTGCAACCAAGGGAATCAAATACGCGGAAATAGACAAGCTAGGCAAAACCTATCATATATTTGGTACCCACATGGAAGCTGGAGGTTCTGCCCTTGACGTGCAAATCCGGATTGAACAATACGGTGAAATGTGGAATTTTATTGACAGCCTAAATCTTCCCGACACGGAGGCAGTCATTATAGGAGGGGATTTGAATACAGGCCCCAAAGACGGTTCTGAGTATACCGCCTTGAAGGCAGCTTTGCTTCCTTTGATACCGGATCATATCGGGTATTTTGAGTCAACCTTTAGTTATGCTGATACAGGAAATGTGATCGATCACGTTTGGGGGTCTATGAGACATTTATTGCCGGCAGAAGCATACAATTCCATCATTACGTTTCGGGGAATAGACAGCCTGATGTGGGACATAGCGGATTTCAGTGACCATCGAACATGCCTT
>DTRI01000243.1 GCA_012966015.1 Flavobacteriales bacterium
AAATAAAGCGAGACAATGATAGGGTTGATGTAGCTACACTAAATCCTATAGATACCACGGGAGATCAACTGACGGGAGGGTACATTTTTCGGATAGACAAAGGAGTGTATGATGGATGGCGCTCTAATTATCAAATCTTCGCATCACCTGACTCACTGTATTTCCAATTCTATTATCCGGATCAGGTAAATATTGTCGCGCAACAGAAGGCTTATATTCAAGCCTATGTCGACAGCTTTGAGGATGCTGTTGCCTCCCCTTCATTTCTCGATTCGTTTGGCAACCACTACTCTGAGTTCATTGACCTGCGTTCTTTTGTCGACAACTTTCTGCTCAATGAGCTGAGCAAGAATGTGGATGCTTACCGGCTCAGCACCTATTTTTACAAGGATAAAGATAGCCTGGGTGGCAAGATGAGTGCCAGCCCGTTTTGGGATTTCAACCTGGCTTTTGCAAACGGTGATTACTGCGGTGGTGATGATACTACCGGATGGGAATATTATCAGTGCTTAGGTCAAAGCCCGTTTTGGTGGGATGCCATGCTGGGTGACACCATGTTTGTCAACGCACTTCGCTGTCGCTGGGATTCACTACGACAAACCATCTTTCATGCGGATACGATCAATGCTTACATAGATTCTATGGAAACCTATTTGATGGAATCACAAACAAGAAATTTTCTTAGATGGCCGGTAATGGGAATCTATTTGTGGCCCAACTCCTGGTTCTATGCGGCCGCGATCAGTCACAATGAGGTATTGGGTTATATGAAAACATGGATTGAAGGGCGTTCGATTTGGTTGGATCAAAATATTCCTGGCGTTGCCCAATATTGTGATGTATATGAACCAGTGCCTGATAGTGTGGTGGGTATACCAGCACCTGGAAAAGCAGAGGAATTGAAGGTCGTAAATGTATATCCGAATCCAGCATCAGACGCTTTGTACATTCAAAGTGTGGAAGAGATAGAACAGATTACCATCTCTAATATGTTAGGGCAAGAAGTTTACAGTGAATTGCGCAATGGCCATTATGTCAAACTTAGCACGGTGGGAATTATCCCCAATGGCATCTATTTAGTTACGGTGAAAACTACAGGTTCTCTGCAGGTAAAAAAGATTGTTTTTAGCGGGAATTAATGCGCTTTACGATTGTGGTCACATTCACCTGTTTCCCCCTTCGTCTATTCTCTTCTTCGTTTCATCTAAATGCTCGTAACTATTTACCTGTTATTATGGTATATTAGTACTAACATTCACCCATAGCAGGTAATAGTGAAACCCAATTCGTATAAAAAGCTGCTGCTTTTGTCAATGCTCCTGAGCTTCTCAAACTTACTCACTGGCTGGGGCCTGGCATCTGCTACGTACAATGTTACTGTAACAGATATTCGGGGTTGTTTTGCATTGGATTCTGTCTTTGTAGATCAGCCATCTGTGAAAACATCGGGGGATGGACCTGATACAGAATTAGATCCGGATCCGGGTTCAACGGATATCAAAGAACACACTGCTGGTTTAGAGGCGTCATTCTATCCCAATCCATCCACAGGCCTAATAAATCTGAAATTAAATAATAAGGGGGCTCCAAGAGATGGCATTGTTCAACTATATGATCTCTACGGGAAATTGCTTTTTGTGAAGGAGATACGTTTCTCAGCTGGAAACAGTACGTGTGTAGTCAATTTACCAGGTAGCATATCGTACGGAGTTTACTTCTTAAATATTTTTGCTGGGGAGGATGAAGTGCTTCGTCAGAAATTGATTATTGCTACACATTCAGAGTAGTTTCCTCAAAATTAATTCCGTATTCTTTTAGTTGACTCAGCGCAGGATCATAAATTTCCTTGGAAATCGGCAGCTGAACACCAGGTGTTTTAATTTCTCCTGTCATTACCAATTTGGTAGCAATTCCAAGAGGAAGGCCAACCGTTTTTGCCATGGCAGTAAAAGTCGGGTCCTCTCCAATCACGATGAGGTGTGAATTTAGTTCTTTCGCCTGTCCGTCTAGCTCATAATAAACACGATGAAGCATTACTATCATGTCCTTGTCATCTGAATCGAGATTCCATTTTTTCTCCAGGATGTGTTGAAGTATTTGTGCAGGCGTTGCATTTTTCAACCCTACTGCGGTATCATCAAAAATGCCAAGCCATTTTAATTTGTCCAGCTCATCGGATTCAATGCCTATTCCCAGATGGTATGCAGCTTTGAGCTCCACCGAATTTCCCGCGTTATAAAACAAGAATGAATTGATGAACTCACGATGTGTCATATTCTCTGAATTTTCCATAACATAACTGTCATCTGTTGCACCGAGCTGCACAAAAAGATCCCAGGCCTTACAAAAGCCTGGCCGTCTAAGCGTTCCGCGATATAGCGTAGGGATGTTCTCCAGGCCATACACTTCTCTATACTTCAAAGAATCCCTGTTGGCGTAACCCTCAAATATGCCAAATTCAGGTATTGTCAGTTTTTCAATTCTGCTAAACACCTTATGGTAGGGGATGTACTTGTACATTCCCTCTTGAATAAATTTTACCCCTCCCTGGCCGGCTAACACTACGTTTCTGGGATTCCAGGTGAACTTATAATTCCATGGGTTATTATCGCTTTCAGGAGCGATGAGCCCTCCGGTAAATGATTCAAATGATTGGATTTTCCCACCGGACGTGCTTATATCTTCAATAATCTTCATGCACGATAAATGATCCAGTCCAGGATCGACACCTATTTCATTGAGCAATACAACACCTGATTTTTTGGCTTCTTCATCCAATGCCTCTAACTCATCAGATACATAAGAGGCTGTAACCAAGTGTTTCTTTAGCCTTACACAATCCATGGCAACATCAAAATGCATTAAGGGGGGAAGCATTGACACCACAACATCGGCTTTTGTAATCTCTATTTCACGTTGCGAAGCATCTGTTACGTCGAATTGAATAGCTCTTCCGTTTGGATGGTCTCCAACGCCTGCTTCCGCCAGATCCAATGATAAGTCACCGACAGTGATTTCCCAATCGCACTCACTCGCCTGTTCTAACAAGTACTTAATCAAATAAGGACTCGATCTTCCCGCACCTATTATCAGTATTCTGTTCATCTAAAATTTGAATAAATTTGTCTCTTGTTAATCAACTGGCAGGGACAAAAATATAAATCATGGTAACAATTCAGAAGGTTTTTCTATTAGCGGCCTCTTTTTCAGGAGCGATGGCGGTAATGCTCGGCGCTATGGGTGCCCATATGTTAAAGGATAAACTCAACTATTGGGAGATGAATAGTTTTCAAACGGGAGTGACATATCAGATGTACCATACACTTGCTCTTTTGGCCCTGGTTATTATTTACAACTATGTTCCTTCCAGGCTTATTGAATTTTCCGGATACTCGTTCATTTTTGGAATGGCTTTATTTTCGGGTTCCCTGTATCTTCTTTCGATGAAGTCAATATTTCTCCTTGGAAATGCATCTGTTCTGGGTCCCATTACTCCAGTAGGTGGGCTGGCCTTGATTGCGGGTTGGTTACTATTGGCAGCCGCAGTTCTGTTAAATTGGAAGTGAACAAACACGTTAAAAAAACGAAAGAAAGTTGTTCATATTCTCATCTATTTTCCTATACCTTTGTGGCCTCATTGAACTCATGTTATTCAATATCAGTAAATCTCAGTCAAATAAATCTTAGATGAACGAAAAAGGAAATAGGTCTGCAAATGCATCCGTTTCCCAGATGGGCATTAGCGATGCAGCAAACGTCTACTGGAATTTAACTCCCGAAGATCTCGCTGAACGATCTATACAAATGGGTGAGGCAATAGTGACCGATACGGGCGCTATTTCTATTGACACAGGTAAGTTTACGGGCAGGTCGCCTAAGGATAGGTTTATTGTTGAAGATGATATCACCAGGGATTCTGTGTGGTGGGGCGACATCAATATTAAAATTCAGCCTGATAAATTCGACCGGCTTTATGAGAAAATTATCGAATACTTAAATGGGAGGGACATCTATGTAAGGGATTCTTATGTGTGTGCGAATCCTAATTATCGGTTGAATGTACGTTCTGTAACAGAGCTGCCATGGCAGAGCCTCTTTACTTATAATATGTTTCTCAGGCCGGAGGAAAGTGAGCTGGAGAATTTTACTCCGGACTGGACACTTATTGCCGCTTCAGGATTTAAGGCCAATCCGCTAGTAGATGGCACGCGACAAGAAAACTTTGCTATTATCAATTTTACCAAAAAGGTAATTCTTATCGGAGGAACGGGTTACACAGGAGAAATAAAAAAAGGCATCTTTTCTGTTCTCAACTATATATTACCCCATGACAAAAATGTGCTGGCAATGCACTGTTCAGCCAACATTGGAAAGAATGATGATACTGCCGTATTCTTTGGTTTATCGGGTACCGGTAAAACTACCTTGTCAGCTGACCCTGACAGGCGATTGATTGGTGACGATGAGCATGGCTGGGCCAAGGGAACTGTCTTTAACTTTGAAGGTGGATGTTATGCTAAATGCATTGATCTAACCGAAGAGAAGGAGCCCCAAATATTCAGTGCAATTAAGGAGGGGGCTCTGCTGGAGAATATAGGGTTCTTTGAAGGGACAAAGACCGTTAACTACGCGGATGTTTCAAGGACTGAAAATACAAGAGTAAGCTATCCTATCTACCACATCGACAATATAGTGGACCCTTCAATAGGATCTACACCTAAAAATATCTTCTTCTTAACATGCGATGCCTTTGGAGTGTTGCCTCCTATTTCAAAACTTACAACGGCTCAGACTATGTATCATTTCATATCTGGCTATACTTCAAAAGTTGCTGGTACGGAAGAGGGCGTTACAGAGCCACAGACAACTTTCTCCGCTTGTTTCGGTGCGCCGTTCTTACCCCTGCACCCTACAAAATATGCGGAAATGCTGGGAGATAAAATTAGGCAGAACAACGTTTGCGTATGGCTGGTGAATACTGGATGGTCTGGGGGTTCCTACGGAGTTGGCAAGAGGATCAACTTGAAATATACAAGAGCAATGATAACTGCTGCATTGAATAGAGAATTAGACAATGTAGAATTTGAAGAGGACAGAGTATTTGGTATGAACAGGCCAACAAGCTGCCCCGGTGTTCCATCAGAAATATTGTCACCCAGAGGCATGTGGTCTGATAAGGCAGGTTTTGACGCGAAAGCCAATGAGCTCGCACAGTCATTTGTCAACAATTTTACGAAGTTTGAAGATTACGCCAACCAGGAGACAATGCTTGCGGCTCCTACGTATGCACGGATGAGTGTATAGAGAAGATGCTTCTTTATTACACCCCAAACTTAGCTGAAAATACTGCAGTTCTCTCCAAAGAAGAATCCCATCACTGTGTTAAAGTGCTGCGTAAAAAAGCTGGTGCTACAATTCATGTTACTGATGGAAAAGGAACGCTGTGCGAAGCCAGGATAGTGCGTGCCGATAGAGAAGCATGCGAAGTAATCATCATTAATGCCGAGCGGGATTACGGAAAAAGTAAAATTCATTTACACATCGCCATAGCTCCAACAAAGAACAACGCACGTTTTGAATGGTTCCTGGAAAAAGCCACCGAAATTGGAATAAATGAGATATCACCAATCATCTGTAAAAATTCGGAAAGAGAGACGCTAAACTCCGAGCGGCTTGAAAAATTATTGGTTAGCGCCATGAAGCAGTCAGAGCGAGCCTATCTGCCGCGACTAAATGAAGCTGTAGCTTTCAGCGCAGGATTGAGGGAGATTATATCTGATGGAAATACGACCAATAGGTTCATCGCAAATTACGATGAGGGAAACAAAGAGCTGAAGGAGGCATTGCAAAAATCTGAAAGTGCAATAATTCTTATTGGCCCGGAGGGTGATTTTACAACAGATGAGCTGGACGAGGCAATGAGGCAGGGATTTGTGAGCGTTAATCTGGGGAGCTCACGGCTGAGAACGGAAAGCGCAGGAATTGTTGCCTGTACGGTAATAAATCACTGGATTTAGACATTATGTTGTCTAACTTTAAGCTGATTAAGAATAAAATATTGGTGAAGCTTGATGCCTTCGCATCTTAGTGGCGATCTTTATTTTGCCACCGCTCTGTCGCTAAAGCGTTGGAACGTCGGCGATAAGGCACAAAGACGCTAACTCTACCGCTGGGAGCAAATACAAAGATTAATATTCAGTAGCTATGTCCATAGTAAAAACCACTTTCACTATTTGTTTACTGTCATTGTCATTGTCATTGTTGTCGTCATTGGCGCCCACAAGCTCCTACCAGATAGCAGTTATGCAATACAACGGTGGTGGCGACTGGTATGCAAACCTCGAGACATCATTACCTAACCTTATAAAATTCTGCAACACAAACCTCAACATGAATATTGAAAAGGAGCAAGCCATTGTTCAGGTAGAGAGCATGGAGCTCTTTAACTATCCTTTTGTGCACATGACGGGGCACGGCAACGTGGTATTTTCCAATGAGGAAGCGGAAAACCTAAGAAAATATCTCATTGCAGGTGGCTTTTTGCACATAGATGACAATTACGGTATGGATAAATTTATCAGGCCTGAAATGAAAAAAGTATTTCCCGAGCTCGATTTTGTAGAGCTTCCCTTTTCTCATGCCATTTATCACCAGAAATACCAGTTCAACAAGGGCTTGCCCAAAATTCACGAACACGATGGCAAGGCTCCTCAGGGGTTTGGACTTATCTACAAGGGCCGCCTGCTTTGCTTTTATTCATATGAATCAGATTTGGGAGACGGCTGGGAAGATCCACAGATTCACAAGGATTCTGAGGAAACAAGGATAAAAGCCCTAAAGATGGGCGCAAATATTATCCAGTACGCTTTTACAAGAGGAGAAGACTAGATTTATCAGCAGCGCCTAAATAATGAACGTGGATGACGCGGAGTGTGCGGATTTCTACAGATTTTGAACGTGCTTATCCGCGAAAATCTGTTAAATCTGCGTCATTTGTGTTCGTTTCAGGCATTAGCACGCTGCAAAATTTGATGTTCCTTATCCCGAACTCACGTTAACATATTAAAAGGCTTTAGAGCTGCATCAGGAAAAGAATGCACTATTGGCAAATTCGCACCAAAATGCCCGTCCGGCAGCCGGGTTTGTTATTCGTTGATAACATGGAACAATGTATTTCTCTTCACTGAAATTCCTTTATTTTGTTAGTTTTGCTCAACCCCTTACTTAACTTAATCCCATCCAATTCATTGATATGAATAGAAACAATATTTATTCCTTTTTAATAATGCTTGCCCTGCTCCTGACAAGCAGCAATATTTTTGCTCAGATTACACTCAGGGGCAAGGTGTCAGACAAATCGAATAAGGAGTCACTAATCGGTTCAAACGTGGTTGTTAAAGGAACCACCAAGGGAACGACAACAGACATTGATGGTAATTTTGAGTTAGAAGTAGATTCTCTTCCGGTTACCCTGGTTGCAACATTTGTGGGATATGGAAAGAAGGAAAAAAAGGTAGAATCTCAAGGAGTGGATATTGACTTCGATATGGAAGTCGCCGTTTTCGCCGGACAGGAAGTTGTGGTGTCCGCTTCTCGCGTAAGCGAAACAATTATGGAGTCAGCAATATCTATTCAGAAGATGAATGCGAAGGAGATTCGGGAATCAGCTTCCGGGGATTTTTATCAGGGATTGGGAGATTTGCAAGGTGTAGATGTTACTTCGGCCAGCATGGGTTTTAAGGTTATAAGTACAAGAGGATTTAATACTACTTCCCCAATTCGTTCTGTGCAACTGATCGATGGCATGGACAACCAGGCGCCAGGATTGAACTTCCCCGTTGGAAACCTGCTGGGAGCATCGGAACTCGACCTTGAGAAAGTAGAATTGATTTCTGGAGCTGCTTCTGCTCTCTACGGCCCCAGTGCCATGCAAGGTGTCATCAGCATGTCTACCAAGAGCCCATATGTGTATAAGGGATTAAGCGCTATGGTAAAGGGTGGCTCACAGGATTTACTGGTTGGTCAGTTTCGCTATGCAAATACCCTCGATAAAAAAGATAAACTGGCGCTCAAGATTACGTTTGCACATCAGCAAGCCACTGATTGGACTGCTGATGACAGTGTAGCTAATAGATATGGAGATATTGAGGTTGAAGACCTTAATTTAAGCTCAATAGTTACCCAGGCTCAATTTGACGAAACGTTAACACAAGAGGAGCGTGACGACTATGTTGCTCTGAATAATTATCTTGGATTAGTTAGTCCTGGTGCAGTACCTGGAAAGATCGACATTCAGGCACCTGGATATATGGAAGAAGACTTAGCAGACTACGGAACCAGAAGCACTAAAATTGGTGCGGGATTGTATTACAAGCTGTATGACTCATTAGAGCTTTCATATGAGTATAAATATGGAAATGGTACCGCGATCTACCAGGGAACGAACAGGTACAGCATCAACAGCATTCGTTTTCACCAGCATAAATTGGAGCTTAAAGGAAAGAATTTTTTCCTCCGTGGATACACTACTATAGAAAATGCGGGCGATTCATATGACATCGTCTTTACGGGGATCAATATTTCAAAGGCAAACATTTCGGATTATGTATCAGAGTATTTATCTTCTTATTTTGATAGTATTGGTGGATTAAAATTATACTCCAATGGTTTTAATGATGAAGTAAGTGAAGAGAAAGTTACGCAGGCTCATAGTTATGCAAAGGCGAACGCTGAACAGCAATGGTATGCGGTTGGTTCTTCGAAGTTCGACTCTACAAGAAAGGCAATCCTCAACAACGCCAACCTGCAAAAGGGTTCAAAATTCGTAGATGCTTCTTCGCTTCAGCATGTTGAGGCCCAATATAATTTTGACATGATCAGCTTTGCGGATATTATTGCCGGTGCTAATTTCAGGAGGTATGACCCGAATTCCTATGGGACTATCTTTGAGGATACCCTGGTAAATGTTGGGGATACGTTGGCGGATGGACAGCCTGATATCAAGGCAGAATTTGTGGATATAGAGGTCATGGAGTATGGAGGATATGTTCAATTATCGAAACGAATATTGAAAGACAGGCTGAAGCTATCCGGATCGATACGTGTCGATAAAAGCCAGAACTACGATGCGCAGCTCTCACCGAGATTGTCGGCGGTGTACACCTACAATAATCACAACTTTAGGATATCGGGGCAATCTGCTTTCCGCCCTCCAACATTACAAAATCAATATTTGTTAATTGATCTGGGCCCCATTATTCTCAATGGAAACCTGAATGGATCGGGTAACCTGTCTAAAGATGGGTCAGCTGTTCCATTTTATACACTTGAGTCTGCTCAGGATTTTAAGGCGATGTATGATTCCACAGATGCCAACGGAAATTACATTGGAAGTATTCAGCCCCAGCTCCTGGAGACTATTGAGATAGACCCAATCAAACCAGAGCGGTTAACCTTGTTTGAAGTAGGCTATAAGGGGATTATTGGAAAAGGGCTCTATATGGATGTGATGGCCTATTACAGTATTTACAAGAACTTTATAGGTGATATTAGAGTGGCACTGCCTGATGGGAGTGCAGTTGCCGGCGAGGAGAGTGGACAGGATGCAATTATGACAGGTGCTATGCAGCCCTATCAAATACCCACGAATGCCAAGCAGAGTGTTATTTCATACGGAGCCTCCGCGGGATTCAACTACTATTTTGGAAAGGGCTTGATGGCAAAGTTCAATTACACGTATGCGGTTCTCGATACATCGGGCTTAACAGACGATATTATTCCTGGATTTAATACGCCGAGAAATAAGCTGAACATTGGTTTGGTGGGAACCAGAATCTGGAGGGAATTTGGATTTGCTATCAACTATAAGTGGGTAGAGAAGTTTAGGTGGGAGAGCAAGTTTGGTGATGGAGATATTCCCTCTTATAATCTACTGGATATACAGCTGAACTATCATTTTACAGACCTATTCTCCACCTTGAGAATAGGCGCTTCAAACCTACTCGAAAACAAGCATATCGAGGCATATGGTGCTCCTAAGGTCGGAAGGATTTTCTACGTTTCCTGGGCCTTTCATTTCGATGACTTCTAGCAATTAAATCATCTTTATCAAGAGTATTATTTTGAATAAAAGACGTGGAGCTTTGTCAATAAGCCTATGCATGGGAAAAGGGGCAGGGGGGATTAACAGAACCTCTCTTGTGTAGATGACACGAGCCCTCTTTCCCGCGACCCACTTTTGACAAAATCGATTTAATGTATGGTCTGCGTTCCACTTCTTTTGTAGCTGGTCTTAAACACAATCCATTCTACAATCGAAGGGAATAGTCTGTTAAACCATGCAACAACGGCTAACAAGAAGGGAATGATCACGTAGTTTCTCGGCGACCTAATGAGATTGTGTATTGATTTTGCCACTTGTTCAGGTGTAAGGGTGCCAAATAGAGCAGATATTTTTGGGACGCGTTCTTCGCTACCTGGATTGTTATCGAAGTAGCTCGATGAAACCTTCGCAGCTACCAGCATGGATACAGATATCTTAGTTCCATTCATGTCTGCTCTCAAGGCATCATTGAAACCTCGCAGTGCCCAGCGCGCACCGGTATAGCTATTCGCACCCGGAAATGCCATTAGGCTGGCAGGGGAATTAACGTTAATGATGTGGCCGGAATTTCGTTCGAGTATTTCTTTGATAAAAGCCCGTGTTGTGTGGAATGCGGCAAAGTAGGGGACGCTCATCATCTGCTCAATTTCCACATGCTCCGTTTCTTCAATAAATAACCATTTGCCCATGCCGGCATTGTTGATGATCACATCGGGAACTCCCACTTCAGACTTAATGCGTTCTGCAGCGTTGTTTATTTGATTGAAATCCGATAAATCCACTGGGTAAACGGAGGCCTTTCCCCCATTGGATTCAATGATGTTGGCCACCTCTTTTAACGCCTCTTCGCCTCTTGCCTGAAGAATTACATGGGCACCATGAGCTGCCAGCTGAATAGCGCATGCTTTTCCGATGCCGCTGGAAGCACCGGTAATAAGAATGATTTTACCTTCTGTGTTCATAGCTCAATCTAAGTTCTGATGAGTAGTATATTAGGATGTTAACTTTTAAATAAATGTCGATGAAACACTGATGACGCCGAACGAGCTGATTCTCACGGATTATTAACGCACGTATCAGCGTAGCTCCGTTTAATCCGCTTCATGTGCGCTCCATTATCAATACCCCATCAGGCAAATATATGGATATAGCGCGTTCTTCTTACCCCGTATGGCTATTGGGCAGTGCCTTCCAGTCGTTGCGGCCTGCAATAGGCCAGCAACCCTATTAGTATGAATGCGCCGTATGTAAGCACTTTATAGTGGTCATAATAGTTTCTGAACTCTCCCAGGATAAAAGTGCTGCTCATAAGTAAATAGCTCAGAAACAACAGTGTCATAATGCCATATCCTGATTTCGGCTTTCCCCATTCATTGTTAAAGAAAGAGCGGATGCAATAGTAGATGAGATAGGTAGCTGCCGGAAAGGCGAAGTAAAAAGCGTACTGCTGCTGATGCGGAAAAATCAAAGGAATTACTATGAGGATATAGCTGAGCTCGTATAGAATTTGCAAGCGATCATTCTCTGTTTTAAAAGGAGCGGCTTTTAGGAAGTACAGCGTTGCACCTACAAAAACTGCTCTGGCAATGTTGATTATCAGCTCCAAATTCTCAAGGTTGATATTCATAATATTTCTTTTCAATTCCATTGAATGCACGTTTCCGGCATTCTCCACCAACAGCGTTGCCAATAACGCGGTGATAGAATGAAAGCTTCGCTCTGACACATCCAGCAGGTGTTCCGGATTTGCAGGATTGATCAGGTTCCATCTATGCTGAAGAAGTGAAAAATGATAGTCAAAGCCAATTAATACCCCCGGCAATACCAGGAATGCTAAAAATGCCAGCAGCGTGAACAAGGTGGCCTTGTACTTGCCTCGATATAAAAGATAAGGCACCAGCGCGATAGGAAGCAGCTTTATGTTGATGCCCAAAGCTATTAAAGAGCCTCCCAACGCATTTTTCTTATTATGAATTTGGTGGATACCCTCCAGTGCCAGATAGAGAATTGTGATTGTCATTTGGCCATACCGCAGGTTATTTGTAAAAAACCTGAGCATAAACACAAACACAACAATGGAAAACAACTGCAATAATTTGTGATTGAGATTCTCCAGGGGTAGGTAAGAACAGATGATCTTCCATGTACGCCATAGTATGAATATGTTTAACGCCGTCCAAAGAACATTGGACATATACACCGGTAATATTGCCAGAGGGTACAAGGCCAGGGCAAACAATACGCTGTAGTAATAGTGAAACCATTCCTTGTACTTTATTACATATATATCTTCTCCAGCTATTAAATCCCGGGAAGCCGCGAGATAGATGCTCAAATCGTTATTATTCTGTGCATTGGCAATGATGTACAATATAATTGCGATGCCCGCAACAATTTCTCTCCAATATAATTTCAGGTTTGCGGTGTTCATTTTTCTGCATTTGGGGCTGAGCGAATTTCATACACTTTCCAGAACCTGGTCCGTGCAACCCAATTGTTGATGTTAAAATGCACAACCCAATCAGGCAGTCCGCGGTAAACCAACCGGTGACTCTTATTCAATATTTCTTCCTCCTCCTTGTTTTTGGTAATGTACAACTTAACCTCATCCGGATTGTTCATCACATCATCAAAGGATTCTAATTTTTGCAAGCTCAGCGTTTTTCTTTTGTAAAATGTGGGTTCATATTCTTCCATGTAGGGGTTTGTCTCCGTGGCGTACAAGGTAATGGGCTCAGTGTACGCAGCGTACACGGTTTCAAACAACGAGATGGCGTTGTTGGCTGGCTTCAGAGAGACTACCGCAAGAGCGGCGAAATTAATTACCCAAAACAGCATCAAAGTGATGGCGATGGGCTTGCTTTGAATCATCAGCGTGTTACCCCATCGTTCGTTCATTATTTCAGCTGCCTGATAAATGAACCAGGGAAACAAGGGGATTAAGGGGAACATAAAGCGAATATCTTTGTGAGTCATAAAGAGGTGCGCCACGATAAATGGAACTGCTACCCAGGTCAGTACGCTTTTTGGTTTGCTGATGAATACCAACCCTATTGCTCCCAGAAACAGCAGGCTTACCGGTGGTATCATCTGTATAAATCCATTGGAAAAATAGAACCACCAGGGTTCTGCCCCAAAGGTGGCGGCCCTCCCCAATACAACCTGGTACAAAAAATATCCGTACAATGGTATTGACCAGCTACCATAAAACCATCGGTCTATCACCGCTCCAATACCGATAGTTAGCAAAATACCAACGCACATGGTTGCCAGATGTCTGAACTTGTCTTTTTGAATGAACAGCATCCAAAGCATCAGCCCAAAAATCATCAGGCCAACCTGATTTCTAAATAAGAAAGCCGCACCGAATATCATTCCAATACACAGCCATCTCAGGGAACCCTTTCCAAAAGGCAATTGCAGCAGTGAAATACCTATAAGAAAACAGGTTCCGGCCCAGTTCTCTGAGGAAAACCGCACATTGACGAACACCGTGAACCACAGCAATAGAGCGCACATGGCAAAACCACTCTTCCACTTAGGATTTACCTTGTCGATAAAAGCTTTTAGAAATAAGTGAATGCTAAGCAGCGATAAAGCTGCCGAGAGCAAACGCAGAAATGTGGCTGCTGAGAACGGACTGGAAATCCCGAGGCTGTTCAGAAAAATTGTGGAGATGTAGGCTATACCAGGTTGGAGGGCAGACCTTATTTGCAGCTGGTACTCCCATGATAGGGTGGAGCCATCTGTTAAGCCCAGCTTGGTTCCGGCGTACTCAAGTATCTGATAGTGCTCATCGGCATGGTAGTTTCCAACTGAAAAAACGCCGGCGATGATGTATACCAGAATACTGAGCAGAAAGATTTTTCTAATGCCCTTCATGCCTTTATGTTTCTGCTAACGATAATGATGCAGAATGCATTGGATTATGGGAACAAGAATAAGTGAAAAAAGGAGACGGTTGTATTAGAGTACCGATACTTTCTTAACAATAATTACCTTGCTTTTTTGGTCTTGGATACGCAGATAATAGATGCCGCTTTCCATGGTCCCGATCGGGATATCCAAATGGTCCCGGAACTCTTTCTCGAAAACGACCTGGCCCATTGTATTCATAACAGCTACCTGGTAGTTTTCATTTTGATTCATGTAAATTGAGATCGTTTCTGTAGCTGGATTCGGATAGATCAATGCATCCACAGTAGCTTCAAATTGAATCTCCTCTGTGCCCGCTATCATGCCAGGCTTAAACACAGGAAAATCTATATTGGTAGGGTACACAGGGGAAAAAGAAACGCGTTGCACCGCTATTCGCGGTTTCATCTCAACACCGTTAAATGTGTAAGTCCTCCCATCTCCCGGCTTTCTTCTAAAGAACTCTCCATCCTCCATGGGTAGGTTTGGATTTACCTGGTAACGGGTATAATTAGAGCTGCTGATCAAGATCTTGATTCTATGATCTTTTCCCCAGGTGTATGCCAAAGGCATCATCTTAAACTTATATTCATAAATATGGTCAATGTTAATATTGGAGTAGGGAATATAATCGATAGAGTCTTTAACCTCTCCCAGCGGAAAGCTGGTATAGCTGTGGTAATCGTTGGTTCCGTATTTTCCGTGTACCAAACCTCTGGCGTAATCTCTGGCTCTGGCATTCACGCATCCGCTCGCAACAAAGAATTCGCGTCCATCTGGATATACATCCAATATTCTGATAAAAAAGTCCGTATCTGTTGGGCCACTTGTAACACCACCTGGATTCGATTTAGCATAAAGTGTAGCTACCGGGAAACCAATGACGCACATTGAATCAACCATGGGAACCGAAGTATATTGCAGCACTCCCTGCCTGTCCATTGTATATTTTGCGTATTTAGGGTCTGCCAGATTCAATTGCCCCTGGCTGTCCTTATCGTCTTGCGGAGTTCTTACAATCATATTGGCACCACCGATAGTCAAAACGGGATCATCCGGATCGTGAACATAAATGCCATATCCCTCATCGCCAGTGGGTGGATCATAGGTGAAGGTGCCGTTTTGGTGCATGTACATATTCATCCATTTAATATCATTGACAAGTGGGAAAGTATCAGAGCTAAACCAATAGTTGCCAACATTGTCATTGGCCGGAATTCCATCACCATTGGGCCCCACCACATAAAACCGAACATTGGGGATATCATTCGCAAAATCTAACGCTGGAATGGGCAGTATAGGCTCTCCGTCCAGTCCGGGAATTAAAGGATTACCAAGTGCAGGTATGCTAATGCCGGGGTCCGATGTCGAATATAACTGTATACCGGTAAGGGTTTCTTTTACTTCCACCTTAATGTCGTTAAGCCCACCAGCTCCATTGATAAAACTCAGCATTTCTTCAAAGGTGATATAAAAGTCTTCCGCTGGTATTTTTACCAAAAGTCCGAATGTACCAGGAACCAATACCTGCCACTTATCGCTTTTATGAATGAGGAACTTGGGCTCTCCTAAATCCATGCCGGGCACATGGTTCATATTATACCTGAACCAGCTCAATATTTCCGTTTGCAGCAGTTCAGAGATGGGAACACTGTCTTCGCTAAATTCGATGTTCCCAATAACATCCATCACGTTCTCGGGATAGGCCATGTCGCCAGTTTCTCTTGTGCCAATGGTTTGATGTGCCCAAGGGCCAATGACAATTTTTTGCAGCTTTTTGTTGGGAAGCGAATCGTTCAAATACTTGCGCATATACGCCCATGTCTCCAGCTGGCCATCCACAAATATGTCCCACCAACCGCTCACATTGTAAGCTGGTACTTCCATATTTTTATAGCGGCTGTACTGTCCGTTGGCGTCGCCTTCTCCAAGGGCATTAACAGCGGCGCGGCTTATATCCATATCGGCTCTGCCCCTGGAAGTAGGGTAGTAGCCAGCGACATCTATCTCGCCATTTTCCTTTGTGTACCGAACCGTGCAAAAATGATCGATTGCAAGATTAGCAGCATCGAACTTGTTGTTCAGATTATAGTCAAAGGATGTATGAAGCGAATTCTGAACGTCTGTATCCACCGAAATGGAATCATCCTCAATGCCGGTGAATATTTGACCCTTTAGCCAACCTGTGACCAACCGATCCCTGAACACACCATTTTGAAACCCGGTACTCTTGTAAAACTCACCGGGCGCCACAATAGGCAATATACATTTTACACCTGGCAGGCTCGCATCTGTTTTATGAGCTGCAACAGCTTGGAATTGATTGTAACCCAGGGCGGAAGCCCCAAATAGGCCAATGATCCCATGGGTCATTTTGTCCACTGTGTCTATCGTACCGTCATTGTCGAGGTCATAACTTCTGTACAAGCTGTCCAGGATAAAAAGATTGCTGTTGTATCCATCTTCATGGAAGTTTCCATTCAACGGGTCTGAGAGGGCAGTGACATCCAGCACATGCTTGACATTTGCATGGTATGGGTTTTTGTTCCACCCATCGCTGTAGATGGGTAGATATACACCTTCTGAGGAATACCGTCCTCGCTGGTCCTGGTAGGCAAATGCGTATCCAAACATGGATACCACTCCCGCAGCATCAGCACCATCTTTGTTATAGGGTGTACGGACGAATATAATGGGAAGCTTGTACGGATTTGGATTGATTCCGCCATTGATCGAGTCGTAAACCACCAATTGCTTTCCCTTTGGAATAAACTCCAAAAGATTAGATCCCAATCCGGGGATAGTGACATCTATCATCAGGCAATCTTGAGGAATGGGCAGAAAGATATCTGTCATCAGTTTGATACCGTCTGGCATCGTAAATGGTACGCTGTACTTTGTTGATAATTCAGAAACATCATCGAACTGCCCATTGCCCTGGGCTAAACCTGAAAGGTTTAATGAAATACAGATAAGAAGTAGCAGAGCAGTATTAACGGATATCTTTATCTGTTTCATAGCATGACAAACTATTACAATGATGATGACGATGACGATGACCCTGGGAGGAAAGTACATTTCCCACCTGTCATATCATTGTCACTTGTCATTGTTGTATTAATTAATTGAGATCTTTCTCACTATTACCTGCTCACTTCTTAGGTCATCTATTCGAACGAAATACATGCCTTTACCTAAGTCCTCTAGCGTGATCTCCGTTTTATCTGTGAACTTCACGCTTTGAACATGCTGGCCCATCATGTCGATGAGTGTTAGCTTGTATTTGCCGTTCTTGTTCATGTAGATGTACAAATTACTTTGAGCCGGGTTTGGGTAAACCAGCGCATCTAGCTCCGTATCCACTATAGCTAGAGGGGTCGTACCTGCCACTACTCCAGGTGTGAATATAGGCAGATCAATATTTGAGGGGTATTGATCAGAAAAAGCAATTCGTTGTACCGCAATTCTCGGCGACATTTCCACTCCGTTGTAGGTGTACTTTTTGCCGTCTCCAGGCTTTCTCCTGAAGAATTCCCCTGGCATAATTGGCAGGTTGGGATTCACCTGGTACCGCGTATAATTGCTACTGCTGATCAAAATTTTAATCTTGTGGCCATCACCCCAGGTATAAGCAATGGGCATCATCTTAAATTTATACTCATAAACAGCTCCTATGTTGATATTTGCAAAAGGAATATCCTGAATGCCGTCCGATGGCTCATCCTGAGGGAATCCCTTATTGTGATAATCGAACACACCATCGGTTCCCAATACCAATGCCCTGGCATATTTTTGCGCCCTTGCATTGATACATCCCTCCACCACGAACAACTCTCTTCCATCAGGAAAGACATCTAATATTCTTATAAAGAAGTCGGTGTCCGTTGGGCCCGAAGTTACACCTCCAGGATTGGTCTTGGCATAGAGTGTGGCCACTGGAAATCCAATCATGCACATAGAGTCGACAATTGCTTCACTCGTGAACGCAACGACTCCCTGCCTGTCCATGGTGTATGCTGCATACTTAGGATCAGCCAGATTCATTTGTCCCTGGCTGTTCTTGTCATCTTGCGGGGTTCGAACGATCATGTTGGCTCCTCCTGTGGTCAGGATGGGGTCATCCGGATCATGTACATAAATTTGGTACCCTTCATCAGCTGTTGGTGCACTGTAATTCAACGTATTGTTTTGGTGCATGTACATCTTTGTCCATTGTATATCATTAATTAATGGAAAACTATCAGATGACATCCAGTAATTTCCCACCGTATTGGAATTGCCGTCTCCCACAACATAAAACCTGTAAGGAGGAGACACTACAGGATCACCAAAATCCTTGTCCTTAGGAGGTTTAATCTCGACATTATCCAATCCAGGGAGCAGTGAATTGGGATTTGCCGGAATTTCAAATGTCATCGCCGCGATACCGCCGTTCAGCGCTATTTCCACATCAATAGGCGGAAGCCCGGCATATCCCGATAAAAAGTTGATGAAATCTTCGAAGGGAATAAGATAATCTTTAGAGGGAACCCTTATGCTGTCGATATTACCATTACCTCCGGGCTGCCAGTTTTTGCTTTCAGGAATAAATACCTTCGGTTCACCATATCCTTTTGAATAATTGAGGTTGTGTCTGTACCAGCTCACTATATCCGAGCCAAATATATCAGTCAGGGGAAGCGTATCGTCACCTGTGGCGCTGATGTCCAACCCCAAAGCTTCGTAAACATTGTCGGGATAGGATTGATCACCGGTCTCCACGCTTCCAATGGTTTGGTGTGCCCATGGGCCGATCACCACTTTTTGCAACTTCCTGATTTCCGGAGAGCCGTATTTGCGCATCAGATTATTCGTTTCAATCTGACCATCTACAAAGATGTCCCACCAACCGAAGAGGTGATAGGCTGGTACCTGCATATTTCTGTATCTGCTATAGGCTCCGTTCATATCTCCTTCCCCAAAAGCATCTACCGTAGCGCGGCTGGCATCCATATCTATTCTTCCTATAGAGTTTGGATAATACCCTGCAACATCGTTCGCTGTTGGCCTGAACATGGTAAAATGGTCAATCGCCTCTGTGGCGGCATCGAATTTATTGTTGTTGCCATAGTCATAAGATGTGTGCGTTACATTATGAACACCAGCGGGATTGCCAAGGGCTTCATCCATATTTCGGTAGTAATTTTTCCCTACCTGGCAGGTATCACAATCATCAGTCACACCAGTGAATATCTGCCCTTTCACCCATCCGGTTACAATCCTGTCTCTGAAAACTCCATTGTGATAACCGGTAAACCTCATGTGTTCGTTGGTTCCCACAATAGGCAAAAGGCATTTTAGTCCTGCCTCAAGTGTATCAATCCAATGTGCCGCAGCCTGCTGATACTGAGTATTGGCAAGGGCAGAAGCCCCAAAACATCCAATGCTCGGTGTAGGAACGGGAAACGTATCCAATACGCCATCATTGTTGTAATCATACACCCTCATCAAACGGTTGTTGCCAGTGATCGTGTCATCGTCTCCATCCAGATCGATATCGTAAACAATCGCTGAATCTTTCAGCCAATTCATGGTGCTATCGTAAGCGTAGGCGCCGGTCATGTACCGAATGCTGTTGTACCCGTCCTCATGAAAGTTTCCATGTTTGGGATCTCCAATTGGTGTTTGGCGGTCAAGCACATGTCCCCACGTTGGGTGGTAGGGATGCTTGGCCCAGCTGTCGCTGTACATAGGCATGTACACACCTTCAGATGCATAACGCCCTCTCATATCCTGCATGACTGCCGTATTTCCCAGTAATGTCATCAGTGCCATGGCGTCTTCCCCCGTCTTATTGTAAGGTGTTCTGGTAAAGATCACTGGCAACTGGAACGGATTTGGGTTGGCAACCAGGTTCTGCTTGTCATAGTAGTTCCACTTTAATTTTAACGGACTTGTACTGAGTGTATCCGGCAATGTGATAGAATCGTAAATGATTATCTGCGTTCCCTTCTTTATTAATTCAATGTTGAATGAATCCAGTATGTGTAACCCAATAATGGTGTCGATGGTAATCATGTAAGTAAGAGAGTCTGAAAGTAAGGGCAGGTACACATCCGTCATGAGCTTTATGCCATCTGGCATGGTGAAAGGAATCTCCATGATGGTGGCAAATTCCGTTACATCGTCTATCTGGCCATTGTTGGCAGTGTTCTGGCCCAGAGTGGCAGCTGGTAAAATAAATAGCATGACTAGCAGGCTAAGAAGGTTTTTCATAGTGGGTTGGGGCTGGTAATTTACTCCTGTTGTATATACAATAGTAAGAACAAATTGCCTCAATTGCAATCAGCTACTACCGGAGCTCCTACTTTATTATTCACTATTTTAGGCTTGCCAATCACAAACTTGAAGTTCAATACATATGTGGACGAGAATAATATTTGTTGCGGTTCTCTTTTTCCTGATTGATTTATACTTTTTTCAAGCGGTAAAAACGGTAACGCAGGGCTTCACTGTCAATAAAAAATCATTGACTTATTGTGCCTTCTGGAGCCTGACCGCGCTTAGCATTGGCTTTGGAGTCGCTTTCAATTATTTGCCTTCTACCGGGCCCTGGAAAGGAGTTCGACTTTACGGTATGTCAATACTCATGATGTTCATGATATGCAAAGTATTGGGTGTTCTGCCTCTCCTCATTGATGATATCGTGAGGTTTTTCAAGCTTATCGTTCAGCTATTTATCAGAGAACATGGAGTGGATGCCGGAGGTAAGGGAATCTCCAGGGCCAAATTTTTAAGTCAGATGGCCATGGTGGTAGCAGCAATTCCGCTAGCCACTTTTCTCTTTGGGATGATGAGGGGTGCATTCAATTATCAGATAAGGAAAGTGAGCATTAAGCTTCCCAATCTTCCGGAGTCTTTTAAAGGGTTTAAAATCGTTCAAATATCTGATTTGCATATAGGTAGTTTTGTATCGGATTCACCGCTAAATACCGCGTTCTCCATGATTGCTGATCAAAAGCCAGACGTGATTTTATTTACAGGCGATTTGGTGAATAACCGGGCAGATGAGGCTGAGGAATTTGTTGAACAGTTGTCATCACTGTCCGCTCCTGAGGGCGTGTTCTCCGTGCTGGGAAATCACGACTACGGACATTATGTAAAGTGGAAGAACGATAGCGAAAGAATTGCCAATGTGGAAAAGCTGAAACTATTGCAGAAGGATGTTGGATGGAAGCTCCTGATGAATGAAAGCCACATATTTGAAAAGAATGGCGAAAAACTCGCTTTGATAGGCATAGAAAACTGGAGCAGCAAAATGAACTTTCCAAAGTATGGACAGCTGGCAAAAGCACATGCCGAGGCGGCTGATGTGCCCTGTAAAATATTGATGTCTCATGACCCCTCTCACTGGGAAGCGGAGACTACAGAACAGTTTAAAGATATAAGTCTGACATTATCGGGGCATACACATGGTATGCAGTTCGGTATTGAAATTCCTGGATTGAAGTGGAGCCCGATTCAATATGTTTACAAACAATGGGCTGGATTGTATCAGAAAGGTGATCAATACCTATATGTAAACCGCGGACTTGGTTTTATCGGTTATATGGGGAGGGTAGGGATTATGCCCGAGATTACGGTTGTTGAGCTCGATCGAGCCTAGAGGCTTGCACACCTCACCTTATATGCAGTTCTGTCAATTTACCTACACTATTCATTTAGCGCTGTAATTCAATGTAAGTGTTCGTCCTGTAACCGGACATGATTCCCATAATGAGAATTAATCGCAAATTGGTAAAATATAACAGATTGATAATCACATAGATAGGGAAAAAGGTGCTATGGAATAAAATTTGAGTAATACCTAGTCATAATATTGAGCTATGAATGCAACAACTATATACTCCAAAATACTGCGATTTCGTTTTTCATTTAACGGATTATTAAATAAACAAACCTGTACTGACATAGCTACATGGCATTATGGAAATACTTTAATAGCAACATCAGGTGGATATTTAGATGGTTTGACAGTATACTCCAATGCTCCGGAACCTACCTATGTCGGAATGCGTGTTTTCGACCCGTTCGATACTGAAGCTGTAGCAATGAATATTGTGGCTGGCCCTGGTTCTGTTACCGTGAATGCTTCATCTACTTTGACAGCGTACCAGCCTTTCGGAAGTTCATATATAAATGCTGAAACTTCTTTGTCTACTTCTTATTCTGATGGGCTTTACAGCTTGGTTTATTCCCATTCAGAACCGGAGGCAAAAACTACCTTAGATAGAAACGAAGCTGATATGAAACTCAAAATAAATAAGAACTATACCTTATCCACAAGTCAATTACAATGTAACAAGGTATATATTGTCGATGTTGAACAATTAATAAAAGTATGTCTAATTATATAAAAACCAATGTTCTTTAAAGATCAAAATACTATTATTTTTCTCCATCTGCTGTTCCGTTTGATCTTGCCGTCCGGACTAATTGCCCACATGATTAGTCGGGGTTTAGTAATAAGTAACTAGGATTAAATGTGAGAAAAAGATGACTTCCTTGCTTTGTTCAACCGCACCTCAAGCCAACAACTCAATGGCAAAACACCATAGCTGGAAGCAATAGTGATTCAATCCAATTACTTCTTTTGAGCCAACCAGTGGTGGAGGTTATATTTTAGGTGGATATTCCAATTCCAATTCCATTTCCAATATTTAGTCCTAAAACTTTTCCATTACACCTAAGCCAAACAGGGCAAAGTCATATTTCACCGGATCATCGATGTCGAACTTTTTTAAGTGGTTCGTCAGCTCCTCCACCGCCTTCCAGTCGTTTTGTTTTCTGTATAGAAGCCCCAGCTTTCGAGATACGTTGCCGGTATGAACGTCCAGTGGCATTCGCAGGTATTTCATATTCTCGCTGTTCCAGATTCCAAAATCTACGCCGCAATTGTCCTTCCTCACCATCCAGCGGAGAAACATATTGATTCGCTTTGCTGCGGAGTTGCGAACTGGATCCGATACGTGCTTTGTTGTGCGCAGAGGGTGAGGGAGCTCAAAGAACGTTTTCTTAAAATCAGATATCACCGATTGCATATTGCC
Organism: Flavobacteriales bacterium; assembly: GCA_012966015.1. Lineage (GTDB taxonomy): Bacteria > Bacteroidota > Bacteroidia > NORP154 > NORP154 > NORP154. The sequence continues at coordinate 23,104 of DTRI01000243.1, forward strand.
CTTGTGTTTTCCGATTCCCTTTTCAAATACATCTTGCAAGCCCCCATGATTCCTGTAAATATTTTGCAATGATCTTAGAAAATAGTTGCAATCAACCCCGTTAAACGTACGGTGCTTAAACCCCATCAAGTCATCGTTACCATCGTCATCGCTGTAGTCATCGTTATGGTGATTGCCCTGGTCCTCGTCATGGTCGAAATTGGCATCCATAATAAACTGGTGCGGACTATTCTCCATAAGGAGCATTAATCTCTTCGCATTACTTATTATTGTCTTTCTTTGTCCCCAGGCAATAGTGGCAGTAAGGAATCCCGCTATTTCTATATCCTCCTTAGCAGCGAAGAAATGCGGAATAGAAATAGGATCATTATCGATAAAATCCCGTTGATTGAATTGTAAATACTTAGCTTCAAGAAAATAATGCTTATCTTTTTCGGATATATGCTTCAAGAAACTAACTTGTATTAATTTCGTTAAAATGGCTTGAAGAGGTAAATTTGAGCATTTTTTAACAATTTTGAACATACGCGTGACATGAGAGTACTACTGTTTTGTATATTATTTAACCTTAGCCAGCTATCGTTAGTTGTAGCTCAGGTTGAAACACGGGAGAAGAAGGTTTTAGAGCAAGCAGAAGAACACTTCTATGATGGTGATTTTAAAGCTGCTCTGCCCTTATACCGTTCTGTGTATTCCAGTAATCCCAGAGACCCCTTGACTAACTTCGCGCTGGGTGTTATGTATATAAATTTGGCACCAAATATCACTGAGGACATCAAAAAGGTCTATGCCATTCCTCACCTTGAGTTTTGTCGGAAAGAGAAATATTTAGTGGATGTAAGCTATTTTCTGGCAAGGGTGCATCACCTGACCTACCAGTTTGAAAAAGCCCAATTCTATTATAGGGAATACCTTGATTCCCTGCCTATGCATGCGCTCTTTTACCTCATGCCCATTGTAAGCAAGGAGAAACAGATAAGGGATGTGCGCAGGAAAATTGAGATGTGTAACAATGGAATAGTGCTCATCGCAGATACAGTCTTGGTGGAGTTTGCCAATATGGGACTGAAGATTAATTCCAGCTTTGCAGACTATTCATCCGCCATTTCTGCAGATAATGAGGTGCTGATATTTACTTCGAGAAGGCCGCGGGAAAGTGCGGAAGAAAAAATGACGGAAGACTATTCCTATTATGAGGATGTGTACATAACTTATAAGAAGCATGGTGAATGGATGGAAGCTATGCCCATTAGCGATAACATCAATACGAAGAAACACGACGCCAGTATTGGCCTCGCGTCAGATGCACAGAGCCTGTTTACTTATTTTAGGGGTGACATATACATGTCTCGCCTTGAAGGTATGACCTGGACTGTACCTAAGAAGCTGGGCAAAGAGATCAATACCTCAGCCTGGGAAACACACATCAGCATTAATGCAGCGCAAAACACGATATACTTTGTAAGTGACAGAAAAGGAGGCTACGGTGGCAGAGATATTTACAAGGCCGTGCTCCTCGCTACTGGTGAGTGGGGAGATGTACAGAATTTAGGGCCAATGGTTAATACCGTGTACGATGAAGAAGCGCCTTTTATTCATCCCGACGACAGGCATTTATATTTCTCGTCCAAGGGCCATAATAGCATGGGCGGTTTCGACATCTTTTATACAGTAAAGACAGGCGATAAATGGGCCACCCCCAAAAATATTGGCTATCCCATCAACACGCCTGGCAGCGATGTTTTCTTTACTGTTTCGGCTAATGGGCGCAGTGGATATATATCAACTATACGGGAAGGCGGATTGGGTGAAAAGGATATATATGTTGCGTCTATGCCTGATACCGGAGAAGTGCCACTGACTGTTATTCGCGGTATGATAAAAGGAGATGAGGGCCAACCCCTTGCTGCTAAATTTGCGGTTAAGGATGTAAAGACTAAAGAGCTGGTGGGCATCTACACTTCCAACTCTGCAACTGGAAAGTATTTGTTGGTATTTCCTCCTGGCCATGATTACGATTTGGTGGTCAGCGCAGAGAATTTTGTACCACATCGAGAGCAAATTCTTATTCCGGATCAAAATCGTTTTTACGATTTGTTTCAGGAGATACAGCTCACCTCTGCTACCGGTGCAGATGCTGTAACGGGAAGAGACACAACGCTAGGGCAAAAGATATTTGTTAGAAATGCCTTTTTCGATATCGACTCTGCCGTTAGCACCGTTGACGAGGTGCTGTTGCAAACAGATGTAAAGGAAATTGCCTACTCGGCATTCTTGGGAAAGTTGGAGAATACAGAAGACAGGGCCAGTATTTCCGAGCGGCTCATTAAGGTAGAGGGAATTGGGAATAGCATTGAAGCGTATGCTCCAACAGAACAAGTTCATGTTACAAGCCCATTACTTCAATCTGATCTGGATTTGATAACGGTGAACTACGACACCCTGTACGCAACATCACTCACCTCCGATACCAGGGTAGATATGTCGGAATTGACAGCCTTGGGTATCACTGTTAAAGAAAACATGTTTATCACGGCTGAACAACTCGACACCACGACTATTCAGCCGGAGCTTTACTTTTCTATGAAAGGGTACAATGAGGGTCTGGATGAAATAGCTGCGGATACGCCAGGGGAAGGCAGAGAGGATGATTCTCATATATCCATGGCTGATATTACAGATGAATCCAAGGACCTGGATGAAATAGCTGCGGATACGCCAGGGGAAGGCAGAGAGGATGATTCTCATATATCCATGGCTGATATTACAGTTGCATCCAAGGACCTGGAGCTACAGGATAAATCCACAGATTCTTCAACCGAAGCAGTGAAGACAGAACCGCTTGCAAAAGGTGAAAAGCTCGCTGACGATTTCGTGGAAGATGGCAAAGCTGAGCTGAATAAGAAAAAGGAAATGGACCTGGTTGGTAAGAGGCTAATCCTGAGAAGTGTTCAGTTCGAAGTGGAGCAGAGCGTTCCAAAGCCTGGCTCCAATGAACAGCTGAAGAAAGTGGCGTCGGCGCTTAAAGTATTTAAATATTTGCAAGTGGAAATTACTGGCCACACCTGCTCCTTAGGAGAAGAATCCTATAACCAGCAGCTATCAGAGCGCAGAGCCAAAGCTGTGGTAAGAAGGCTCATAAAATACGGCGTTGATGAAAGCCGCATTACCTACCAAGGCCATGGTGAAACCCAGCCTATAACAACCAACGAAACGCTAAAAGGTCGTCGTGAAAATCGCAGATCGGAACTGGTATTTGTCGGTGTGTCAATAGAGATGGACCTGAAAGAGCTTCAATAGAGCTCAGCTCTAAGTTCTGCGTATTCTAGCTCCTCGGCCTCTATTTCGGCTAGGCTCAGCATGTCAATTATTAGGAGACACCAACGCAATTTATTGTGCGCATCCCAGCTAATGTTGTGCGGCAGAATCAGGAAGCCAATACACCATCCTTTATGGTCAACTTCCTGTCGGACATGGTAGCCAGCTCTTCATTGTGTGTGGCAATCAGGAAGGTTTGGCTGTACTTCTCCCTCAGATTGAAGAAAAGCTGATGAAGCTCTTTGGAGTTTTCTGAATCCAGGTTTCCGGAAGGCTCATCTGCAAATATCACAGCAGGATTGTTGACCAACGCGCGTGCCACTGCAACGCGCTGCTGCTCACCCCCAGACAGCTCACTGGGTTTGTGGGTTATTCTGTCTTGCAAACCCAGGAATTCAAGCAATTCTGATGCTTTGGCTTCTGCCTCCTTCTTGCTCTTCTTTGCGATGTAGGCCGGTATACAGACATTCTCCAGCGCTGTAAATTCCGGCAAGAGGTGATGAAATTGAAATACAAATCCTATGTGCTCATTTCTGAACCGCGCCAGGTGTTTGCCAGATAGTTCATTTACCTGAATACCATTCAGCTCTACCTTGCCCGTATCTGGTTGTTCCAATGTGCCTATTATCTGAAGCAAGGTAGTTTTTCCAGCACCAGATGCTCCCACAATGGACACCACCTCTCCTTTATTGACTTCTATGTCAACACCTTTCAATACTTCCAGGTTACCGAAGGATCTTCTTATTCCAGCTGCCTTTATCATTTAGTCTCGCTTTAGCAAGGGCGAAGATAGTTATCCTGATGAATCCGAATCGAAAAATTCCACCGGAATACATTGAAGCCCGGCCATTTGAAAATACTGTTAAAAAAACTACATTTGCCTCCATACCAAAAAACTTATAACACAGAAATAGCTATGAACGTTCACGAATACCAAGGTAAAGAAATACTCAAGAGTTTTGGCGTAACCATTCAAGAGGGAATTGTTGCGGATACCGTAGTGCAAGCCGTACAGGCTGCCAAAGATTTATCTGAGCAGACGGGCACAAAAATGTGGGTGATTAAAGCGCAAATTCACGCAGGTGGAAGAGGAAAGGGTGGGGGTGTAAAACTCGCCAGGACATTAGAAGAAGTGGAGACCATAGCCGGAGAGATTCTCGGCATGCAGCTGGTGACACGGCAAACAGGCCCGGAAGGAAAGAGAGTAAACAAGGTACTGATTGCTGAAGACGTTTATTATCCCGGCGATTCGGAGGTGGAAGAATATTACATGAGTGTGCTCCTGAATCGAGATACGGGAAGGAATATTATCATGTACTCAACGGAGGGTGGAACGGACATAGAGACAGTGGCAGCTGAAACGCCTCATCTCATCTTTAAAGAGGAAATTGATCCGAAAGTAGGATTGCAAGGATTTCAATGCCGTAAAATTGCCTACAACCTTGGACTGACGGGAAAATCCCTTAAGGAAATGACAAAATTTGTGGCATCGTTGTACAAAGCCTATGAGGCTACTGATTCTTCGCTTTTTGAGATCAACCCCGTAATCAAAGCCTCGGACGACCGCATCATTGATGTTGACGCCAAGGTCAACATCGACGATAATGCCTTGTATCGTCACCCTGAATATCTGGCCATGCGCGATAAAACGGAGGAAGATCCCACTGAGGTGGAAGCGGGTGAGCATGAGCTCAACTATGTAAAGCTCGATGGAAATGTGGGCTGCATGGTTAATGGAGCTGGTCTCGCCATGGCAACCATGGACATCATAAAACTATCGGGTGGTGATCCTGCCAACTTTTTGGATGTAGGTGGAGCGGCCAATGCCGAGACAGTTGAGGCTGGATTCCGAATCATATTAAAAGATCCCAATGTAAAAGCCATCCTCATCAACATCTTTGGAGGCATTGTGCGATGCGATAAGGTAGCTGAAGGGGTTGTAGCAGCTTACAAGAACATTCCGGATATCAATGTTCCAATCATTGTGCGCCTGCAAGGTACAAATGCGGAAGAAGGCAAGAAGATCATCGATGAATCAGGGCTTGAGGTGCATTCTGCCATTTTACTGCAAGATGCTGCTGATAAGGTATCTGAGGTGCTGGGATAACCATACTTTATGAGAGGGATCAAATTAACTTCACTTCTTTTCTTATTGGCTTCAGCGCTCGCATTCTCAGCTGGGTGCCATATGGACATGCTGAACTGCATAAAGGTAAAAGGCGCCAAGGTCACCACCGAAACCAGAAACCCCAAGAAGTTTACTGGAATAATATTAGAAATTCCCGCAGAGGTATATGTTCAGCTTGGAGATGAGAGCAGTGTGACGATTACCGCTAAACGAAGGGTGCAGGACCAGATTCTTACGACGATTGAAGAAGATTATTTGGTATTGGAGTATGATACTTGCATCATCAACCCTGATTCAATTACCATCTTTATCACTACTGCAGCGCTTG
>DTRI01000244.1 GCA_012966015.1 Flavobacteriales bacterium
CAAAAGACACGGCGATTATAAAATCTTCAAAGCGGATGGCCAGGTTATCGAGGAATATCACTATTACAATTTCCCCTTTTACATTTTTCGCAGAAAAATAATCCAGCACTGTGCTCAGGGTCCCTCTCTTAGTTTCTTCATAAACTTTACTGAGCTCACGTGAAACAGAAACCGGTCGGTCTGCCCCAAAGTATTCAATAAATTCGTTCAGTGCTTTAACCAATCGATGAGGTGATTCATAAAAAACCATCGTTCTTTTTTCTGGCACCAATTCCTTCAGTCTTTTTTGTCTCCCCTTTTTCGTAGGCAGAAACCCCTCAAAGCAGAATTTCTCAGAAGGCAAGCCAGAGTTGACCAGCGCAGGAACAAATGCAGTGGCCCCAGGTAAGCACTCGACCTCTATATCTGCAGCTATGCAAGTTCTAACCATTAGAAAACCAGGGTCGGATATAGCAGGTGTTCCTGCATCCGTTACCAAACCAATGGTAGCTCCACCCTGAATCTGCGCCACATACCGGTAAACAGCCTTATGCTCGTTGTGAGCATGATAGGGTGACATTTTGGTATTGATATCAAAGTGTTTTAACAATTTACCAGTGTGTCTGGTGTCCTCGGCCAAAATAAGATCTACATCTTTAAGCACCTGGATAGCCCGTAAGGTGATATCCTCGAGATTGCCAATGGGTGTGGGGATTAGGTAGAGTTTGGACATTTCTATTGATGTATGGTTGATACAAAACTGGTTAGCAGCCGAAATACATCCTCGTACTCTGATAGTGCCAGGTTATCGGAAGTGTCGAAAACATCATGATAAGCTTTGCTGCCGCCTAAGGTGTAAATAAAGAAAGATGGTACTCCCTTTTCAGTAAAGAAGTGATGGTCGCTATTTGCTGCTTTGCCTCTAATCTTCACTTCCTTTACCAGGCTATCCTGGGCGTTCAATGCTACCAGCGTTTCAAATTCACGCTGGAACACTGTACCGTTAACAACGGTGATACCATCAACTCCGTTACCCATTAGATCGAGGTTAATCAGGAATTTGATTTTTTTTAAGGAGAACATTGGATTCTCCGTGTAGTATTTAGATCCTGCCAATCCAACTTCTTCCGCTGCAAATGCTATAAACGCTATAGAATATTTAGGTGTATCCACATCGTTGAGATAGTATTTTGCCAAATCCAATATCATGGCAGAGCCACTGGCATTGTCATTTGCTCCAGGGAAATAAGTAGCTGTACCCATACGTCCCAGGTGGTCGTAATGAGCCGTAAAGACAATAAATGAATCTTTCTGAGTGCCGGGGATATAGCCTACTATGTTTTGCGATTCATATTTTGGAATATGCAGGCATTCCATCTCAATATTTATTTTGCGTGAGCTCTTACTGATTTTGTCTTTTAGTATTTCCACTATTGGATAACGGCCTATGATTGGTGATACTCCCCAGGTAAGCTTATCTCTCACAATAATAATTCCACGAGCCATATATGTTTTGACGGCAGCGTTGAGTAATTGTCGCTGTTCACCTTTTACAATTTCCTGCTCTTTTACAACAATAAACTTGAATTGATCCGTTTTCTTGATGAACTTCTGAATGTTCTTCTCACTTTTTAAAACCAGATCTTCAAACCAATACAATTCAAAAGTTCCAAAAAAGCCCGGTGAGCTAGGGTCTACGATAAAGTCCTTTCCCGGAACGAGTACATTATCGTCGAGATGGATTTCCATTTTTCCGGGATATGTATTAACCGGGTGTGCAAATGACTGATGATAATCAACACCGAATTTTTGTAAGCCCAGCTTAGAGAACTCGGCTTTCAGATACTGCGCCGCGAGATAATCCCCTTTATTGACATACCCTCGTCCATGCATATCAGGTGCAGTGAGTTTTGCGACAACACTCCTGGCATAATCTATATCTTGTCCTTGAGCTAATCCGCCAAGGAAGGTTATTGACAATATGGCCAGAAAATGTTTCAAGCTAGGAAGGTAATTAAGAAGAATATCTCTTTTCAACCAAATTGGTGAGAGAGCTTACTGCCTCGCTTTCATCATCCCATACGTAGGTAGATTTTAAGTCCGAGTTGATGTATGATCTCGCTTCATCCAACGACTGGAATTCGTTCAGCTTTTCAATTGCAACTGCGTATGCCTGAGAATCATCATTGAACAGCTCTTTGGTAAACAAGAATCTCTCATTGATGCCTATGGCCTCGATGAGATTGTCGATGGGTTGGCTTTCCAGCTGACTGGCAACAGATTTTCCATCGCTCTGCGATTCGATTTGATCGTTGATGGATTGCTCTGATTCCGGTTCCGGTTCTGACGCTGGCGCTGGTTCTGGGTTCTCTATGGTTACCGAATCAGTTCTTGTTTCAACTTCTGGTTCAAGCTGTTCCTGAATATCCTCATGCGCTAAATCATTTTCATTTGTTTGTACGGCCTGTTCTTGCTCTTCCTGCACGGTTCCCACCAGGTGATCCTGTTCCATTAGCGGTTCTTCCCGAGCTGTTTCTGCTTCTTCAACAACATCTTCCCGGGGTTCTTCGATTGTGGTAGCCTCAGCTATTTCAGTTGAATTTAAATGGTTTAGTATTACAATCGACTCTTGCAGCTCTCTTACATCTTCTGAAAGTGATTTCATTTCTAGCTGTTTAGTAATATTCGAATGATCGGCCATTTTTGCTAGCAACGATTTAATTTTTTGTTCTAATTCTTCTTTGTTCATAATCCGACTTTTTTATTTAAGAGGCTGGTTAAAATTTATCCTTTGGTTTGTTTATGTGTCTTTTCCCGCCATGCTTCGGCAATTTTTCAGCCCGTAGCTACCTCTATGCGTTTCAAAATTGCCTCGCCCATCGAAGAAATCCAGTATAAACAATTACTAAAACAAAATTTAAACAGCCTCTAGTTGAGGACAGGCTTTTTCTTTAGATTTGTATGTAGCAATAATCATGCAAAATAACACAAAATGGGGCAATGTTCATAGAGTCGGCACCGAGTGGAGTTGAAAGGAGTGGGTCCATTGAAGTGATTTGTGGTTCCATGTTTTCAGGAAAAACCGAAGAATTAATTAGGAGACTGAAGCGAGCGAGCTATGCCAGACAGAAGGTCGAGATTTTTAAACCAACGGTTGATGACCGATACGATGACAGCAATGTTGTTTCGCATGACAAGAATACCATACATTCAACACCAGTAAGCAAGCCGAAGGACATCTTTGCTTTGGCCAACAATATTGATGTAGTGGGCATTGATGAGGCACAGTTTTTTGACGACAGCCTGGTTGAAGTATGCAATTATCTGGCGAATAAAGGAATACGTGTAATAGTTGCGGGCCTGGATATGGATTATTTAGGCAAACCCTTTGGGCCTATCCCCGGATTAATGGCAACCGCTGAGTCCGTAACCAAGGTGCATGCCATCTGTGTAAAGTGTGGCAACATTGCCAATCACTCACATCGCATTAGCGTTGAAGATACGCTGGTGGTAGTTGGTGAAAGTCAAGAATATGAGCCACTCTGTAGAAGTTGCTTTTCTGCTCTGTTTCCTCCATTAGATGTAAGTGATGGAATAGGGAATAAGATAAAAAGAGAATTGCCGGGGCGCCCGGGGTGAATGATTAGCTAGCGTAGAAATGATTTATACCTTATACAAAACACAAGACATAGTAGAAATTCTGGAAGGTAAATTCATGGGGAATGATTCGCAAACACCCATAAAATATCTGCTTATAGATAGCAGGAAAATACTACATCCCATAGCCTCCATCTACTTTGCGCTAACTGGTGAGCGGCATGATGGCCATGATTATATCGCAGAGCTCTACGATAAGGGGGTTAGAAATTTTGTTATATCTATTGAGGCAAAAAATACGGAGAGCTTTCCTGAAGCTAATTTCATAAAGGTAAAAGATACCACTGAGGCACTACAAAAATTGGCAGCTGTACATCGGCAAAAAGTAGAAATCCCTGTGATTGCTATTACTGGCAGTAATGGAAAAACCATGGTGAAGGAATGGTTGGGGCAATTGTTATACACCGACTGGAATTTGGCTAAAAGCCCTAAGAGCTTCAACTCTCAGGTAGGGGTGCCTCTTTCAATATGGCAACTAAATCCAGAACACACGCTGGGCCTGTTTGAAGCGGGGATCTCTCAACCCGGTGAAATGGGAAAATTGGAGGAGATGATAAAGCCCACTATTGGGCTTATTACCAATATCGGAGATGCGCATAATGAAGGATTTGAGAATATTGGCCAAAAAGTGAATGAGAAGCTATTGCTCTTTAAAGATGCAGAGACACTCGTTTATTGCAGCGATTATGCAGAGATTGCTAAGGGTATTGAGAAACTGAAAGATTCAAATGATAAACTGAAAACATTTAGCTGGTCAAAGTCATCGAAGGCAGACCTCAGCATTACCGATGTGGTCATAGACAATAGAGCTACGCGGATTAAAGGCTCAGTTGGCAGCGATAAGGTTGAAATTGAAATTCCATTTACGGATGAGGCCTCCATAGAAAATGCAATACAGTGCTGGGCGCTTATGCTGTGTTTAGAGTATAAGACGGAGCTCATTGCAGACCGGATAAAAAAGCTGGCTCCCGTGGCTATGCGCCTGGAGCTCAAAGCGGGAATTAATAACTGTACAGTTATTAATGACAGCTATAATTCCGATCTGGGTTCATTGGAGATAGCCCTGGATTTTCTTAATCAGCAGAGTAGGAACAAGAAGAAGACGGTTATCCTATCGGATATTTTTCAGAGCGGAAAGGATGAAAAGAGACTGTACAAAGAAGTTTCAAATTTAATAGATCGCAAAGGTGTCGATCGAATTATGGGAATTGGAGAGGACATAAGTCACCAGGCGGAACAATTTTCTACAGGAGGAAGTTTTTATGAGTCAACTGAGGATTTTCTGACTAAATATTCAGGTTCATTGTTTCATGATGAGGTGATTTTAATAAAAGGAGCCAGGCCGTTCAAATTTGAGGAGATCACCAAAGTACTTCAGCAGAAAACCCATGAAACCATGCTGGAAGTAAATCTGGAGGCTATTGTGTATAACCTAAATGTGTTTAGGTCCCTGCTAAAGCCTGAAACTCAAATAATGGCCATGGTTAAGGCTTTTTCATATGGAAGTGGCAGCTACGAAATTGCCAATGTGCTGCAATTTCATCGGGTAGATTACCTCGCCGTTGCCTATGCGGATGAAGGAGTTGAATTGCGAAACTCAGGCATTACAATTCCTATTATGGTTATGAATCCAGAAGATCAGAGCTATGATTCCATGATCATGTACAACCTCGAACCGGAGATCTACAATTTTCATGTGCTTCAGCTATTCGCAGAAGCGCTTGCGGCCAATGCTTCTGCCTCCTCTGGCCCGGTTCCGATTCACATAAAATTAGAAACAGGCATGCACAGGTTGGGATTTGAAGAGGATGAATTAGATGGCTTGATTGCAAAGATTTCAGAAATCGATAGCATTTATGTACAGTCCGTATTTTCCCATTTAGCGGCAAGCGAGCAGACAGAGCACGATGATTTTTCATTAGAACAAATTGAACAGTTCAAAAAAATGAGCGAAAAGATCATATCCAAATTTGATTACCCTATAATGAGACATATTCTGAACTCAAGGGGAATTATGCGATTCGAAGACGCACAATTTGAGATGGTGAGATTGGGAATCGGTATTTACGGAATAGATGATTATGGCAGCAGCAATGAGAAGAGTGGCACCCTTCACAATGTGAGTACGTTGAAAAGCAGCATATCACAAATCAAGAAAGTTCAATCAAAAGATACCATTGGATACGGCAGGCATGGTGTTGTTGACAAGGATATGACCATTGCCATCGTACCCATTGGTTACGCCGATGGATTGAATCGAAAGCTCGGCAATGGAAGGGGAAAACTGCTTATAAAAGGAAAATTTGCTCCGACCATCGGAGATATTTGCATGGATATGTGTATGGTCGACATAACAGAGATAGATGCTCAGGAAGGAGAGGAAGTAATTGTTTTCGGAGAGAATTATTCTGTTACGGAATTTGCCAAGGATTTGGAGACCATCCCCTATGAGGTCTTAACCAGTATTTCGAGAAGAGTAAAGCGCGTTTATTATCATGAATAGGCCGCTTTTACTTTGGGTTCAGCTAAAAACGCTCAGGTTTCCTTCGGTACGATTAGGTCGGGCCTCAATAGCAACTATATTTCTGACATGGCCTATGATTTAAAGGATAATTTATGGGTGGTGGGCAATAACCCCAATTATTTAGATTTCAAGTCAGGTGCAGATGTACAATTGAAAGGTGGAATCATTAGAAGGCAGTACTCGGGATGGGAAGATGTTTCGGCCCTTTTCGGCAATTTTTTAAAATCGACTACCGAGTCACTAACCAAGCTGAAGGGAATATATTCTGATACAGAAACTTTTTACCTATGCCATGATGTAAATGGTATCCGGATAGATCAATACGGAAACAAGTGGTTCGCTACTTCTAATGGCCTGTTCGTTTTTAACCGGAAGGGAATCTCCTTCTAATAAACCCTCAGACTGTCCGTAGTATGCCCCTAAGGACATTGCGCATACCACTACGGACAGAAACAATAAAAGCGCTTAGCCCCAATATACTGGAACTAAACGCTTCTTAATGAAGTTTCATACTCTAATTTAGCGTGCAATCCACTGTAATCATATCACCATCCTCATCAGTTTCCGTATAACTCACGCAATCGTACGCGACATCGGACTTTTTGACTTTTGTATACTGTTTTGTTGATGAGCTGGTGTAACTACTACCTCCACTTGGAGTATATGTGCTGGTACAAGTACATGTTCTGTCTTTTTTACATGATGCAAAAGAAACAGCCATCACTACTATAGCAAAAAAAAGTGCTTTTTTCATAATACTACGATTTGTGTCCCGAAAAGTCAGGACTATTAATATTTGAATTGAATGAATAAGTTTTGTGCGTGAATATACTTAAATAATTGATCAGATAGCCCTCAGGCTGTACGTAGTATGCCACTACGGACATTGCAGCTGCTATACAGCCCTTATCGCCACCACAGGATTCAATTGCGAAGCGGTATAGGCCGGAATAAACCCGGATAGGACTCCAATTAATCCCGAAACCGATAATCCAAGCACTATGTTGGAATAGGTAAGTGAAAATTCCATGTCTACCAAGGAATTGGCAGCCATTGTGCCTCCATAAACCAGCGCCAATCCTATGCCTCCACCTATGAGGCACAGCATAATGGCCTCGAATAAAAACTGAAGCAGTATGAAGTAGTTTTTAGCCCCCAGGGCCTTTTGAATACCGATAATACTGGTTCTCTCCTTCACAGATACAAACATGATGTTGGCAATTCCAAATCCACCCACAAGGATAGAAAAGCCACCAATGAGCCATCCTGCCAATCCTATAACATTGAAAATTTCGTCGAGACCTGAAGAAATAATGCTCGTTTCATTAAGCGCAAAATTATCGGCTGCAGTGGGCTTCAGCTTCCTGGCAGCCCTTAAGACCCCCGTCAACTCGTCCTTGAGCTCAGCATTGCTCACACCCTCTTTGGCTTTCACCATGATTATCGGATCCAGATGTCGTTTGTGGATGTCCAGTAACTTGCGCACACTGTTTACCGCCAATAATATCTGTGCGTCATGGGTATCTCCAATTATGCTCTCTCCCTCCTTCTTAAATACGCCTATTACTTTAAAATTACGGCCTATCGTTTTCACATTTTTACCCAGCGGGTTGATGTTACCAAACAAGTTCTGACTTACCAGGGCTCCGATAATTGTCACATTTCTTCCACTTAAAGATTCTGCTGCTGAAAAATATCTTCCTCTGTCAATTTCAAAACTCACAATTTTGTCATAATCATGAGAAGTCGACACGATCTGGATATTCTCAACACTGTTATTTTTGTACTTCACCGTTTTTGAACCCGAAACTATAAAAGCAGCGGCCTCAGCCGACTTGCATTTTTTCTGAACGATGGCGAGCTCTTTTAATACTGGTATAGGTCTCTTTATAAATTCCCACCACTTGTATTCCGATTTTCCGCCACCCCAGGGCCATTTTTGTATAAATATCACATCCTTGCCAAGTGATGCTACACTTTCTCTTACATTGTTTTCAAGCGAATCAACAGCGGTAAATACGGAGATGATGGCGAAAATCCCTATTGTTATTCCCAGCAAGGAAAGTAACGTACGCATCTTATTAACAACCATCGAATTCAGGGCCATCAATAAGCTCTCTTTGAATAGTTGAATAAATATCATTTTTTGCGGTGTTAGTCCGTTGTTGAAAATTACTAAAATGAACCTCATTGTGCAAAATAATATGTTGTTTCTTGAGGCGAGTTTTAATAACTTCGCTCTGCACAATTTATAAGGGGAAATGTCCGATTTAGTCAAGATTAAAAACGCATTAATTTCAGTTTATCATAAGGATAATTTAGAACCTATCATTAAAAGGCTCAGCGAATTGGGTGTTGGAATATTCTCTACTGGTGGCACTCAATCTTTTATAGAGAAATTGGGCGTGAGCGTAACAGCTGTTGAGAGCCTTACATCTTATCCGTCTATATTGGGTGGCAGGGTTAAAACGCTTCATCCAAAAGTGTTCGGAGGCATTTTGAGCAGAAGAGAAACGGAAAGTGATGTAGCACAGCTGGAAGAGTACGACATTCCCGAAATAGATTTGGTGATTGTTGATTTGTATCCTTTCCAGGAAACGGTTGCATCTGGTGCATCTGACGGTGATATTATTGAAAAAATTGATATCGGCGGTATTTCCCTGATAAGAGCCGCTGCCAAGAATTATAACGATGTCTTAATAGTTCCATCAAGAGATGCGTATGGTGGGCTTCTGAAAATATTGGAATCAGAGTCAGGCTCGTCTACCCTATCAGAAAGAAAACGAATGGCTAAAGAGGCCTTTGCAATTTCTTCGGGCTATGATACGGCCATTCTAAATTATTTTGGTGGTAGTGCTGGAGCAGAGAACAAATCAACAAAGCCAATGAATGGACTCAGCACAAATTCCACCTCGTTGAGATACGGAGAGAATCCTCACCAGGAAGCGGTCTTCTTAGGAGATCTCGATGCTATGTTTGAGCAAATTCACGGTAAGGAATTATCCTATAACAATTTGTTGGATGTAGATGCAGCGGTAAATTTGATGAATGAGTTTTCTGATACTACGTTTGCCATTTTAAAGCATAACAATGCCTGTGGCCTGGCATCGAGAGACTCGTTGGTAGATGCCTGGAATGCAGCATTAGCCGGTGATAGCGTCTCGGCGTTTGGAGGAATTTTGATTACCAATGTTGAGGTCGACGGAGAAACAGCCACTGAAATAGACAAGATATTTTTTGAAGTGATCATAGCTCCATCCTATAGCGATGAGGCGTTAGATGCTTTGAAGGCGAAGAAAAACAGGAGGATTCTGATTCAAAAGGATGTTGAGCTTCCCAAAAAACTGGTGCGAACTGTGCTCAACGGAATGTTGGAGCAGGACAAAGATCTGAATATGGAGACTTCCGCTGATATGGAGACTGCAACAGAGTTGACACCAACCGATGAGCAAAAAAGAGACTTAGCATTTGCCAATAAGCTGGTAAAACACTCTAAGTCCAATACGATAATATTGGCCAAAGGCATGCAAATGATGGCCAGTGGGGTAGGGCAAACGTCCAGAGTAGATGCACTGGAGCAGGCGATTGCAAAAGCGACCAAATTTGGTTTTGATCTTACTGGGGCGGTTATGGCCTCTGATGCATTTTTTCCGTTTCCCGATTGTGTGGAAATTGCGCATAAGGCCGGAATCTCTGCAGTAATTCAACCTGGCGGTTCAATAAAAGACAAAGAATCTATAGAATATTGTAATGCCAATCAGGTAGCTATGGTATTTACAGGTGTTAGACATTTTAAACATTAATGAAAAGGAAGAATGGGATTCTTTGACTTTTTAACTCAGGAAATTGCAATAGACCTTGGTACAGCCAATACACTTATCATTTACAACGATAAAGTGGTTGTTGATGAGCCTTCTATAGTAGCTATTGATATTCGTACTGGGAAAACGCGTGCAGTTGGTAAAGAGGCTATGCTCATGCACGGTAAAACCCATGATAATATCCGGACAATTAGACCTCTGAAAGATGGGGTTAT
Organism: Flavobacteriales bacterium; assembly: GCA_012966015.1. Classification (GTDB taxonomy): domain Bacteria; phylum Bacteroidota; class Bacteroidia; order NORP154; family NORP154; genus NORP154. Next base: position 10,197 of record DTRI01000244.1, read on the forward strand.
TGCTGACTTTGATGCGGCGGAAGACATGATACGCGAAATGATTAAGATGATCAATCCCGGCAAAAGGCTCTTCCCGCCATCTTTGAAAATGGTTATTTGTATACCTTCTGGGATTACTGAAGTTGAAAAACGAGCAGTAAGAGACTCGGCAGAGCACGCAGGCGGTAAAGAGGTGTATTTGATTTATGAGCCAATGGCAGCCGGAATTGGAATAGGAATAGACGTTGAAGAACCCAATGGGAATATGGTGGTAGACATAGGAGGGGGCACAAGTGAAATCGCCGTGATTGCGCTGGGAGGTATCGTCTGTAACAAGTCAATCAGAATAGCAGGAGATAACTTCACATCTGATATTGAAGATCATATGCGAAGGCAGCACAATATCCTGGTGGGAGAGCGCTCAGCGGAATCAATTAAAATTGAAGTTGGAGCGGCTATGGAAGATATAGACAATCCGCCGCCAGATTTCGCAATTCATGGCCGCGACCTTATGAGTGGCATTCCGAAAGAGATCACTGTTTCTTACATCGAAATAGCGCATGCCCTGGACAAAACGATTGCAAAAATAGAGGAGGCGATACTTGCCACACTGGAGATTACGCCCCCTGAACTTTCGGCTGATATCTACAGAACAGGTATTTATCTTGCAGGAGGAGGCTCTTTGCTAAGAGGTCTGGATAAACGACTATCTATAAAAACGAAATTGCAGGTTCATGTTGCCGAAGATCCGTTACGGGCTGTGGCCAGGGGTACCGGAATAGCACTTAAGAATGTTAAAAATTTCCCATTCTTGATCCGATAGTTAAAATGAGTTCGGGTTAACCACACGATTGGTAAAAGTCTACGAGTAACGAAATGGGGCAAAGCGGAATTCACGAGCACCTGTTGAATAAATAGAACCGTGGGTAATTCGTTGATCCAAGTTACTCGTTGATAATTTGGTACTAATGCTAGCCATAACCCGATGTAAGGTTTCCTACCTTTACGGTTTAAACATCAACAGGTAATGCGCAGCATTTTAGTATTCATCTGGAGAAACAATTTTATTTTCTTTTTTCTGATTTTGGAGTTTTTCTCAGCTTTCCTGATGGTTCAAAACAACTCCTTTCAACGCGCCAGCTTTTTAAACTCATCTACCTTTATTGCAGCCAATTTGTTCGAGTCGTTTGATAATATGACTGGTTATTTTGGGTTGAGAAAGGAAAATGAACGCCTGGCCGCTGAAAATGAAAAGCTCTATTCGCAATCTATCATGTCTTATGTGCAATATGTAAATGATGAATTTGTACACTACGACACAATATATCAGCAGAAATATACATATCTAAGCGCCAGGGTTATCAATAACTCTATCAACAGAAGGAATAACTATCTAACGCTTAATAAGGGCACAAATCAGGGAGTTATAAGGGAGATGGGCGTGATTTCAAGTGTGGGGGTAGTAGGGATCGTAAAAGACGTCTCGGCTAATTTTAGTACCGTACTTTCCCTGCTTCATGCGGATTCTAGAACCAGTGTAAAAATACTTGGGAAGGACTACTTTGGATCGGTAAAATGGGATGGAGACGACCACGTATATGGTACGGTTACAGAACTGCCTACACACATCAAAATTTATAAAGGTGACCAAATCATTACAAGTGGATTTTCAGCAATATTTCCTGAGGGACTTCGCGTAGGTACCGTGGAGGAAATTGAGGTGGCTGCCGGAGATAAATCATACACCCTGAAGATTAAGTATTCTACGGACTTTAGCAGTCTTGCCAATATCTATTTAGTGAGCAATCTATTGAAGGAAGAACAAAACCAATTAGAAGATACAACGCGGCAGGAATAGAAAAAAACAATGTTCAATCAGGTATTCAGTAATTCATTGCGATTTGTGTTTCTTATCCTGTTCCAGGTATTTATCCTAAATAACATTCAGCTTGGCGGATATCTCAATCCATACTTGTACGTACTCTTCATTTTAATGCTCCCTTTTGAGACGCCGAAAGGAATGTTGCTTTTATTGGCATTCTTCTTGGGAATTTCAGTGGATATGTTTTCCAATACAATTGGTATGCATGCGATGGCTTGTTTATTACTTGCTTTCTTAAGGCCGTACATTGTAACCTACATATCACCGCGTGGGGGCTATGACTTCGGAGCTGGGCCAACAATAAAGGACATGGGATTCAATTGGTATTTGTCCTATACCGGCATACTTATACTCGCACATCATATACTTCTCTTCAATCTGGAGGTTTTCAGATTAAGCGAATTTTTCTCTACACTTTACAGAACACTTTTGAGTTCCGTTTTTACTCTCGCTCTGGTTATAATTACCCACTACATAATAACTGGCAAGAAAAGCTAACACATGCAAGACTTATCGTCGAGGAAGGAAATTGTAATTCTCATTTTTATTACCGTGGGAATCATTTTTCTGATTCGCTTATTTTATATACAGGTCATAGATGATAGTTATAAGCTGTCAGCAGAGAACAATGTACTTAGATATGTTACAGAATATCCTTCACGTGGATTGATTTACGATCGCAAGGGAAAGGTGATGGTGTACAACCAACCAGCTTATGATCTGATGGTAATTCCCAAGCATGTAGAACCTCTTGACACTATAGACTTGTGTAACCTGATAGATATTACCAAAGAAGAATTTATTGAAAAGTTGCTTAAGGCGAAGAAATATTCTTACTACAAGCCATCTATATTTCAGGAACAGCTGAATTCAGAAACCTATGCAGCACTTCAGGAGAAGATGTACAAGTTCGATGGATTCCTTGTGTATAACCGCTCATTACGCAAATACCCATACAATGCCGCTGCGAGCTTACTTGGTTATATAAATGAAGTAAGTGGTAATATCATCGAGAAGGACAGCTATTACTCTTCTGGTGACTATATCGGGGCCAGTGGAATTGAAAAATCGTATGAGAAGGAGTTAAGGGGCAGAAAGGGAGTAAAAGTATTTATGGTCGATGTATTCAACCGTGTTAAAAGCAGCTTCAGGGACGGAACCTATGACACGCTTCCGGAGCCGGGTACCAATTTAAAATCCACTATAGACATTGAATTGCAGCAGTTAGGTGAAAAATTAATGCAAAATAAAAAGGGTAGCCTTGTTGCAATAGAGCCGTCAACAGGCGAAATACTGGCAATGGTAACCAGCCCTACCTATGACCCGAACCTGCTTGTAGGAAGAGTGAGGTCTGAGAACTACCTAAAGCTCCATAAAGACACGCTTGTACCATTGTTCAACAGGGCCCTCATGGCTCAATATCCACCCGGTTCCATATTCAAGCTTGTGCAGGCGCTTATCGCAATGCAGGAGAAAGCTATAACGCCTCAAACTATGTTCACCTGCAATAAACGGCTTATCAATTGCCACAATCACCCTTTCCCGCTAGATGTATTTGGCTCTATTCAACATTCATGTAATCCATATTACTACATGGTTTTCAAGCGCATTCTCAATCAGGGCAAAAGTTCAAATGTATTTATAGATACGGAAATCGGATTTGCTAAATGGAGGGAACATGTAGGTAATTTTGGCTTGGGCCAAAGACTGGGAGTGGATGTATTATCTGAGAAAGGGGGCAATATCCCCACGATTGAATACTACGACAAGATTTATGGCCGCCGACATTGGAAATTCGAAACCGTTTACTCACTTGGAATAGGGCAGGGAGAAATATTGGTCGTTCCATTGCAAATGGCAAATCTCGCCTGCATTTTCGCGAATAGAGGATATTATATCACGCCACATGTCATCAAAAGGAACAATGGGCAAGAAGAGATTCATTACTCGAAAATAGAAGAAAAGTATTTTAATCTGGTAGCAGACGCTATGGAGGAAGTCGTGAACAGAGGAACTGCCCGTAGAGCGAAAATAGACAGCATCACTGTGTGCGGCAAGACGGGAACGGCCGAAAATCCTCATGGTGAAGACCATTCTGTTTTTATTGCATTTGCCCCTAAATACAATCCGAAAATAGCGGTGTCGGTTTACGTAGAAAATTCCGGATTTGGCGGTACATGGGCAGCACCAATCGCGAGTTTGATTATAGAAAAATATTTAACCCGTGAATTAACTGATCAGAAGAAGTTAGATCGCATACTGGAAGCAGATTTTATACATAGTGCCATAGAACCTAACTAAATTGAGTTAAATTAAATTAAAAGATGAGAAGGGGAATAGCTTTAATTGATAGTATTGATTGGAGCGTTATTGCCATGTACCTGATTTTGGTGTTCATGGGATGGGCAAATATCTATGCTGCCATATACAATGAGGAACATGGAAACATTTTTGATCTCACACAGAGCTATGGTAAGCAGCTGATATGGATTTTAACAGCCATAATACTGGCCATTGCAGTGTTGGCAACTGATAGGCAGTTCTTCGTGGCTTTTGGATTTCCTATCTATATACTGATGATGCTCATACTCGTTGCAGTATTAATATTTGGAAAGGAAATTGGAGGTTCAAAGTCCTGGTTTGCATTTGGTGCGTTCAGCTTTCAACCTGCTGAGTTCGCCAAATTTGCCACGTGTATGGCCATAGCGAAGTACTTGAGCTTATTAAACATTAAAATATCGGATTTAAAGACGAAACTGGTATGTGTTGCCTTAATTGCCCTGCCAATGGGGTTGATCTTACTTCAGGGAGATGCCGGATCTGCTTTGGTGTACCTGTCTTTTATATTTCTCATGTATCGGGAAGGGCTATCCGGAAATTTCCTGCTTGCGGGCTTCTTCGCAATCATCTTGTTTATAGTGACACTCATTCTGCAGGACACATTTATCAATCTTCCTTTCGGGATGGTCGTCTCAGGTAAATCTGTATTGGTATCGGTGCTTGCACTTATAGGTAGCCTTATTCTTATTCCGTTTGTGAAAAACCGATCCAATAGAGGCGGTGCGGCTTTGTTGCGAGATGTATCTGTGGTAATTGTGATCACGTTGTTGATGTCGATAACTTTTATTTATAGTGTTGACTATGTTTTTGATGAGGTGCTTAGTGAGCATCAACGCAGTAGGATCAATGAATTGTTGGCAATAAAAACAGATCCAAAAGGAACAGGATATAATGTGAACCAGTCTAAGATTGCTATTGGTTCAGGGGGAATGTTCGGTAAAGGATATTTGCAGGGCACTCAGACAAAATTTGACTTTGTCCCTGAGCAAAGTACCGACTTTATCTTTTGCACCGTCGGAGAGGAATGGGGCTTTTTGGGAAGCTTTGTAGTGATTTCGCTGTTTATAGTATTCTTGATTAAAATAATTGTGATGGCAGAAAGGCAACGATCGGCCTTTAGTCGGATATTCGGCTATGGAGTGGCTTCGATAATATTTTTCCACTTGGCTGTGAACATTGGAATGACAATCGGACTGGCGCCAGTGATAGGGATTCCGCTACCGTTCTTCAGCTATGGAGGCTCATCCCTGTGGGGATTTACAATACTCCTCTTCGTGTTTATTAAGCTCGATGCTTACAGGCTGGATTCTTTTAGATAGAAGGCAGAAATTCTACTAATAGAACTTGAAGCGGTTGTCAACAACGTTGGCATTCTTCTTCAGCGCGTTAAATACTTCGTATTCTACTCTCGCCTGAACAGTGCTTCCCAATCTAGACTGACCTGCGGAGAGGTCTTCAACTGCCGGTGCTGCGGTGTAATCTTCAATTACAAATACAAATACTCCGGCATTTCCCTTGAAGGGAACAGACATTACACCTTTTTTCGAACCGTAGATATGTCCGATAAGACTTGGCTCTCTTCCAATTCCCGCAAGATTAAAGGAAGAAAATGTAATGTTTTGCGCCGTTTCAACCTGCAGATTGAATTCTTTGTTATTCGCAGAAAGATTATACGCCAGATCATCGACATTCTGATCATCATTTTCCGCAATCTTAGCTTTTACATAATTTGCTTTCTTCTCTTTGCGGGCATCTATTTCTGTTTCTGTTCTGATGTCCTCAAGTGTGGCGTAACCTTGCTCTTTAATTGAAGTCAATACGGCCACCACGAATTTATTTCCCAGCTCAAATGGGCCCGAAACCGTTCCTGGTTCTACCTTATATGCCCATCTGACTACTTCTCTGGGTGATTCAAGTCCAACAATTGTCTTTTCTCCCTCTACGAGATCTGGGACCTCTCTAAATACCTTACCTAGTTCTGTTGCAGAGCTTTCGAACGACTCCACAGAATTGTTAGATCCAGCAAATTTATTTGCTTTCGCATAAATCATAGCATAGGTTTTTGAACTGGGTTCAATTATCCTGTCTATTGTTGCAATTTTGACCTTCTTAATAGGTTCAGTCATTTCCAGAATTTCTATGATGTGATTGCCAAACTGTGTTTCTACAAGCATGATATCACCAACTGACCCGGAAAAACATGAATCGTTGAACGCCTTAACCATGGTTCCTTCGGCAAACCATCCCAATTCTCCGCCTTCCTCTTTAGATCCTGGATCATCTGACAAAGTTGTGGCCAGAAACGCAAAATCAGTACCTTTCTCCAGCACATCCATTATGCTGTCTGTTATTGCAATGTGGGTAGTGTCGTCCGAGACCTTTTTAGCAACCAGTATATGTCTTGCCTTCACAGAGTCCGGCCGCATCTGTGTCTCAATCAGCTTGACCAGCTTGTATGAACCATCTTCAATAAATGGCCCAACCATGGTTGTAGAATCCGCATTCGAATCAAACATGGTAGAATCCAATTCCGTAGTTAGCATACCTTGTTTCACAAAGACGTCAGTGAAACGAGTGTCTGCATTCATATTTACGAAGGACGAAATCTCCTCAATTCCGTAGACTTCACTAAGCTCTTCGGTTTTTCTGTTAATCCAATCTTCGATCAAGAGAGAATCGTCAGGTGATGGAAATACATTAAAGGAGATATATTCTATAGATCGAGATGCTTCCTGCTCATGCTCCTTCTTATGCTCTTCATAGTATTTCAAAATATCATCTTCCTCCAATGTGACAATGCTATCCGGCACATCATTATATCGCTGAACAGCGTATTTTATTTTAATATTTGAATTGAAAGCTTCGTAATCTCGCTGTGCTTCTCTGCGAGTTATGTATAAGCCCTTTTTTATGAGCGTATAATACTTTATCGATAACTGATCTTTTTTGATCGTTTGTTCCAGAGGAATCCACTGGGTTCTTGACTTTCCGCTGGGATCATTATCCATGTTCTTTAGGAAATTTATCACATCGGCTGCATTAAATGCTCCCGTTTCCGGATTTGAAAAGGCTTGTACTACCAGAGGATGTGGGTTAGCTCCAGTAACAAGAGAGAATATTTCGTCCGGGTGTACTGTGACGCCAAGATGACCATATTCCGTTCCCATAATTATTTCATTGAGCCATTGTACCCAAGTCTGATCCCTAAGAAGATCTGTGGTGCCTACATCAATTGAAGCACTGCCGGACTGTTCCTTGTAATTTTCAATAGCATCCTGAACCTTCAAGTCAAATTCTCTTGCCGGAATAATTTCTCCGCCAACTTCTCCAATTTCAAATTGGTTAGTACTTGTTATTGAACCACCGGGCCCTAATAAATCACCGAGAATAAAAGCCAATAACGCCGTACCTACGAAAATAGCAATGAGAAAACCACCTTTTCTCCTGATGTCTCCAATTATAGCCATGAATTAATATTTTGAAATGGGATAGAAATCCCGTTACTGTTTTTATAGGGAGCGCGAATATACAAAAGATCAAGATATTTATGATGTCTCATCCTTTATCTCCAGAACATACAGATGTGCTTTCTCGATTCGCGTTTCACTTACTTCCGTAATGTTGAATGAAAAGTTCGCTATTTTGATACTTTCATTTATTGCAGGAATACGTTCAAAATGAAAGATGATCATACCGGACAGCGTCTCGTATTCATCCGAGACAGGCAAGTCGAGATGATATTTATCATTGATGTAATCAATTTCCAGACGCCCGGATAACAAGTATTCATCCTTGTTCATTTTACGCTCCAAGAGATCCTGGTTGTCATGCTCATCTTCAATTTCACCAAATAATTCTTCCATCACATCTTCCATTGTTACCATTCCCGCAGTACCTCCAAACTCATCTAAAACTACGGCAATGCTTCTCTGTTGTTTAATAAAAGCCTTCAATAGATCATTAGCACTCATCGACTCCGGGATCAAAGAAATAGGTAGCAAGATCGACTTTATGCTTTCAGGCTTTTTGAACATTTCATAAGAATGTGCATAACCAACTATATGCTCTATATCCTCTTTGTAAATTAAAATTCTAGAGAGTCCTGTTTCAATAAAGTTCTTTTGCAATACTTCAATAGGTTCATCTATGCCCAGTGCCGTAATTTCAGTACGCGGTACCATACAGTCCCTGATTTTTACCTTTGAAAAATCAAGAGCATTTCGGAAAATTTTAACTTCCGTTTCCTCTTGCGTTCGGTTCTTCCTTGGTAAACTTTCCTTCAGATAGTTATCCAAATCAATCTTGCCAAATACAGGCTTTTCATATTCTCCCCTTACCCCAATAATATATTTGAGAATCAAATCGGAGATAGCAATGATTACCCAAACCAGCGGATAAAGGAAATAGTATACCGTTAGCGCGGGCAAGGTGAAAAGTGTGAGAATTCTATTCGGATTTACTCTGAATAAAGTTTTGGGAATGAATTCAGCTGTAATCAAAACGATAAGTGTGGCGATTACAGTTTGCGCAATTAAAATCATGAATTCAGAAGAAAACCAGGTCAGAAGGCGCGGTTCCATTAATTTGGCGAGGGATATCCCATATATAACCAATGCGATATTGTTACCTACTAACATGGCTCCAATAAAGCGAGCAGGGTGCTTCATAAAAAATGAATAAATCCTTCCCGAAAGATCTCCTTGTTTATTGGCAAGCTCGATCCTCAGCTTGCTGGAAGAGATAAATGCAATTTCCATCCCGGAGAAAAAGGCCGAGAACATTAAACATATAAAGATTAGAAGGAGACTACTCATCTGCTGATTCGTCTTGTAGCCGTTCACGTTGTCTCCTGCGCATTCCGTAAATGACACCGGCAACAGCTGTAAAAATGAAAAACAGGTAACTTTCGCCTATGCCGCTCGTGATTGTTTCATAAACCCCCAATATCAAGGAAGCTATGGCAATCAAAAGCCAGGCGATTTCCAGGATTTTGATAATTGTTATTTCTTTAGGCGTGGCCAAAGGTTTTAGTTTTCTATGTTGAGCGTTCCCTTGATTTTTTTGATTTTGAACTTGGTAAATCTTTGATTCGATTCGAAGCCTTCACCTATAATGATTTCATCTGCAGTGGTTATTTTCACAAATTCCTCAGAATGAATTTTACCCGTTTTCTCATCCCAAATCAGGTGTTCGGTATTGAGCTGTTCGCCCATTTCATTGATAAGTATAACATTTCCCTTCGCCTCCATAATTCCTTCCTCCTCATAGCTAATCGCATAATTAGCAGTCAGTCTTGAGCTAACTTCCATATCTCCGTCGTAAAATTCTAGCTCTACCCCCCGTGGTAATTCTATGTACGGCCTTTCACCGAGAAATCGGTCTAGCTGAGGAGCGATTAATCTTACCTGCAATTGAGCAGAATCACTGTAAATGAGTGTTGCATTGATAGTAGATTCTACAGGCAGCTCATTCTTGGATGCTATGATTTTAACTTTCTCAAGGTCATTTTCACAAGAACTGAAAATGAAAGAAATAAAGGGTAAAACAAGAAGGATTTTGATGTTCAAACTAATGGCTTAACTTATTGAACTCGAACAGTTGTAGTTTCATTTATCCAACATCCGACAGTATAAGATTTCCCTTCTGTGTAATTATAAAAAAATGCATCTTTCTTGGTTGGAAAATACTTCGACCAAGTGGCAATTTTTTTATTTGCCTCTTCCGCAATAGAGCCATCAATTGATTTTGCCCTGATGTACTTATCTACTGCAACCCAATAAACAGCACCCTTCTCAAAATCATTTTCTCCGCAATCTTTGGCACTGGCCGAGTATAAGTCTCCGATCAATAGATAGGACCAGCCCCATCCCGTATGAAGTGAGGCCGCTTTTTGAGCAAATACACGAGCAGCTGCAAATTGCTTCAGGTTTTTAAAATAGTGGTTCGCCAGCATATAGTAATAGTCAGCTTTTTTAAGAGAGTCCTCCTGCAATTCAATGGCTTGCTTCAAGAAAGTTGTCGCTTTGGAAAATGATTTTTTGTCAATCATCATTTTACCCATGTTAAAGGCTGAAACAGCAGAAGGCTGCAGGTTGTGCAATGTCTCTGCTATTTTAACAAACAACGGGTCATCGGTACATTCTTTCTTGTTCATGAGTCCGGCAGCTCTTTTAAGCCACTCGGCATCTTCTTTTTTAGATTCAAACTGCGCACCGTATATTTTTTTAAGGTCATCACAGTTAGCTACCGGCTCAAAAAGTATATTCACATTATCTTTGGCAGTTTCGTAAAACGCACGCTTGCTTGCATATTTCTCACCTTGTAGTTTTCCTGTTTGATACTCAATAATTGTAATTACTTCATCATATATCTCAATCACTTTTTCCTTCTCAACTTTTTCTACTTCCAGCAGTTTTATAGCAGATTGGAAATATCCCGTAACCGCCCCAGCTTTGGATTTTTTTGATTCCAGCTCTACAGATTTAGCCAAAATACTATGGGCCTCTTCGAGTTTATCCTTCCGATATTGCAACATATCGACACCTTTTAGTCCCAGAACAAATCCTTCCTGATTAAAATTCACAATCCTCTGATCGTATATCATGAAAAGTGTATCAATTAGCAATTCTTTCTTTTCAGCGTCTTTCTCTTTCTTTATTAATCGTTTGTACATCTTTGCTCCATTGGCGTACATCTTCTTGCTGGATTTAGGGCTATTGTTGAAAACCCGTCTCCATGCCACTATAGCATCTGCGTAGTTTTTTTGCTTGTAAAACTCGATGTACAATGAGAGATTCTGAATACATAGAATGCTGTCCTCAGGCGTAGCGCCATATTTGCCATTTTGTGCAAATGAAGCAGCACCTGATAACCCTGCTAATAGAATTAATATCGCTCCCTTTGCCTTAACCTTAATGTTCAATCGATTAATCATATTTTCTTTTTAAGAACCAAATATCATTTATTGTCAATCCGAAGAATACGCTCCAATAATTTTCCTGAATGAGATTGCTGTCAACGGTTCCTCTTTGACCAATTTCATACGACAGGTTAATAATTGAACCGAACTTCCTCAGCGGTAATCCAATACCAAAACTTGTGCCATACTTGTTTAGTGGGGTACCCTTTATTCGCAAGTAAGTATTTTCATAATAAAATCCCAAACGATAATAAATTGTTTTAAGGTAATTGTTAGAGCGAAAATCAGGGTTTAATTGTACTCCAGCACTGAACCTGCTACTATTGATAAGTGAGTCCATAACACCAAATGAACTGAAATCAGACCAGAATTGTGTATGGTAGTCAAAGCCAAAAAGCCACTTTTCACCAATCTTGGCACTCATTCCAATGCCAAAACTACCGGGTAGTACTACGTAACCCGTATCGGATGCATCGATAGTAGTATCCAGGGGGAATATCAAAAATGGATCATCCAAATAATCAATAAAAGACACACCTATTGTACTGCGTTTTGAATTTAGCTTTGTGGATAAGTCAAAAGCTAACCCTGCTGATAGTGTTAGCTTGTCTTGCAGTGCCTTGTTCGATAATGAATCAAAAGTATGGCTGTACATTAAACCATAGTTGAAATGAAAGCCCCCGACCTTTTCAGACTCGATGGTATAATAGTGGAATGTATTGGAACTCTCAAATATTTCTCTCCTCGATTTTTCAAATGGACCAAATAGGTAAGAAGCATTAATTCCAACAGAGAAACCCTTATACTGAAATGCATTTCCCCAATAGAATTGATTGAGATCTCCACTTCCAGCAAATGTGTAATCCACATTACCTATATTGGGCAAATTAGCTTGGTCTACGACCCTGTAATTAATTTTGCTATAGGGTTTGATTCCAAAACTACTTCCCCACCATTTGGTAATGGGAAAGCCCAAAGCGAAGTAACTTATTGAGGTTCCGAAGGTTGTCTGACTGGTGTCAGTAAGGACTAATTTATTTCTGAAAGTTTGCAGCCCCACCTCAAAAAGAAAAGATTGCCGTTTGTAGTAGCCATATGTGGCTGGGTTAGCTATATTAATGGCTTTTGGATTGAACAACCCAATTCCGAAACCACCCATCGCGCGACTCTGGGCAAATCCTTTGTCCTCAATGTTTCCCAACCCAAATCTCGAATACGGAGAGTTTGTACCATTTTGGCCGAGTGCGTGTATTTGAAGTAAAAATGAAAAGGATACAGCGAGAAGGAGTAACCTGATACTAGCGATTGGCATTGAAATTCAATATTACATTTAGCCCGACAAGAGCCAGATAAGGGTCTGCAAAGATGAGATTTTTTTTGGATTGAAATGAGCCAATAAGTCCCTTCTCAAAATAAGGATAATCACCGCCTGTCAACACGATCTTTATATCAGGGGTTTGCTCAATATATTGCCCTATTAATCCCAAAACTTCATTAAAAATGCCACGCATTACACCTGTCAAAATTGATTTGTGAGTTGACTTCCCCTGAAGCTCAACTTGCGCCAGCGGTATTTCAGCCTTTATTAACGGTAATTTCTCAGTATAATTATTCAAAGCCTTAAATCGTAAATCTTTACCGGGAGATATGCTTCCTCCTCCGTATTCATTTTTGTTGCCAATGAAGTCGAAAGTGATGCAGGTTCCAACATCCACCACCAAAACATTTTCATTTCTAAATCTATTGTTGGCCCCAACGGCAATTGCTATACGATCTGCTCCGAGTGTGGCCGGTGTATCATAGGAAAGCTCTATCGGCAATGGTGTTTTACTGGTGAGCTCTATGATTGGCACATCTGGATACAACGAAGAAATACCTGTTTCCTTATTTCCAACAGACGAGATTATTATCTGCTGAACATCACCAAATGGCTGAAGAAAAGTTTCCAGTGCCTTTGTATCAGAATCCTTTTCAATTGCAACGTTTGCTATCAGATTCTCATCATCAAACACACCTATCTTCGCCCTTGTATTGCCTATATCCGCGACGAGGTTCATATTGTAATGAGATGAACAGCTTAAGAGGGGGAAACCAGTTGGAGTAGTCTGATTGCGCCCGTACTCTCAACATCTTTAGTGGTACCACCTGGAATCGAACCAGGGACACATGGATTTTCAGTCCATTGCTCTACCAACTGAGCTATGGTACCTTAATTGTAAGGAGTGCCAATCTAGTCCTGCTAAATGCATATTTCTGGCACAACTCATTTTAGAAACGGCAAATTTACTTAACTATTTGTTAAAATTGTCTTTTCATTTTAACTTGCAAACAGAAACCTAATTCCAAACAGAATATGCATCGTTCAAAAATTATAGGAACAGGGCACTATGTGCCAGATCGCGTTATTACCAATAGCGATTTGGAAGAAATGATGGACACCACAGATGAATGGATTGTGGAGCGGACCGGGGTGCATGAAAGAAGGTGGTTTGAAGCGGGAAAGGATACAGTATCTAATATGGGCACCAGAGCTGCCAAAAGAGCGTTAGACAATGCTGAAATTCAGGCAAGCGAAGTAGACTTTATCATTTTTGCCACGCTGAGCCCCGAATATTATTTTCCCGGATGTGGTGTTTTGGTACAAGACCAATTGAATCTTGACACTATCGGTGCCTTAGACATAAGGAACCAATGTTCTGGGTTTATCTACGGACTCAGCGTTGCAGATCAGTTTATAAAAACAGGTATGTACAAGACCATTTTGGTTATTGGTTCGGAAATCCAGAGCAATATCATGGATAAATCCAGTGATGGAAGGGCGATGGCAGTTATTTTTGGAGATGGGGCTGGCGCTGTGGTTTTACGAGCGACAGAAGAAGAAGGAACGGGGATTTTGTCTACACATATGCATTCCCAGGGGAAATATGCAGCTGAGCTTACCGTTAAAGAGCCAAGCACCTTACACAAAGACCAAATTCTGAAGCGCTTAATTGACGGAGCAGAGGCGGATATATATCCTTACATGAACGGTAAATTCATATTCAAGCAAGCTGTAGAACGATTCTCAGAGGTTATACACGAGGCGCTGGATGAGAATGAGTATCAACCGTCGGATTTGGATATGCTTATTCCTCATCAGGCTAATCTTCGAATCTCTCAATTTACGCAACGTGCTCTGGGCCTGACTGATGATAAGGTTTGGAATAATATTCAGAAATATGGCAATACTACCGGAGCATCTATTCCCATAGCCTTGGATGAAGCCCATCGCGCTGGAAAGATAAATGACGGCGACCTTGTATGCCTCGCCTCATTTGGGAGTGGATTAACCTGGGCTTCAGCGCTGATAAGGTGGTAAACATCATGCTCCTATGTTCCGCAGTTGAAGCGAATAATCTCGATCTAAATGAAAAATAAACCATTCATCATATTTTATATCCTGGTAGCTTATGTTTTTATACAGTTTTGCTGGTGGGGATATCATATTGTAGATCTGAACCGTCAGGTCTACGAGCTAAGCGTAGAACTTGAGAATACCGCACAGCCTGATGCAGTTAGCATGGCGAAGACCAAGCGGCAGCTAGAGGATAAATTAGTAAAGCGCAAGTGGATGGTGATTGGAGAGGGGTCGGTATTTGCACTGCTCCTGGTAATGGGAGTATATATTACGCAAAGAGCATTCAAAAAAGAGGTGGATCTGTCCAGGCAGCAAAGTAACTTCTTAATGGCCGTTACACATGAGCTCAAATCGCCACTGGCTTCTATAAAACTGTATATGCAGACCATGCAAAAACACGAGTTAGAAGTGCTGAAGAGTGAAGAAATTATTGAAAATGTACTCAATGAAACAAATAGGCTAACCTCATTGGTGGATAATATATTGCTGTCATCTCAGATAGAATCAGGCATCTATTTAATGGTAAAGGAAGAGGTGAACATGTCAAAATTGACTGACGAATTACTTGAGAATTTTGCGCTGTTTCCACACAAAGAGAATATTAATATTCATAAAAACATTGGACCAGACATAAAATTGAACGCTGATATCAACGCGATGAATTCCGTTATTATAAATCTAATAGATAATGCGGTCAAGTATTCGGATGATTCTTCTAATATCTCTGTTGAGCTTGCTTCGAGTAATTCAAACGTAATATTAACTGTAAAGGATGAAGGGCAGGGAATATCTGATGCCGAGAAAGCTAAGGTCTTCAATAAATTTTATCGGCAGGAAAGTGAATCCACCAGGAAATCGCAAGGAACGGGATTGGGGCTTTATATTTTGAAATATCTTGTTGAACAGCACAATGGTGAAATTAGCCTGACTGACAATGAACCAAAAGGAAGTATCTTTGAAATCATTTTTAAGTCCTCATAACATTTTAAGTTGAGCAAAAGAACTGTTCTGATCATTTTAGATGGCTGGGGCCATGGTGATGGCTCGAAGTCTGACGCTATATCTCAGGCCAAAACTCCATTCATTGATGGGTTGCATCAAGAGTATCCTAATTCAGAACTTTTAACGGATGGGCCCCATGTAGGCCTGCCGGATGGACAAATGGGAAACTCTGAAGTGGGTCATTTGAATATTGGAGCAGGCAGAATTGTTTACCAGGATCTGCTGCGAATAAACAATGCCATTGCCGATGGCTCTTTTGAATCTAACTCCTTGATTTTGGATGTTCTTGAGAATGCAAGAGCAGGGGAGAAAAAGGTGCATTTCTTCGGTTTGCTATCTGATGGAGGAATTCATTCTTCGCAAGAGCACCTTCATAAGCTAACAGAAATGGCACACAAAGCCGGCCTCCAAAAAGTTTTTGTGCACGCAATAACTGATGGCCGCGATACGGACCCCAAAGCAGGTGCGGGTTATATTGAGAAGCTGCAAGAGCATATCGCGGGAACCCCTATAAAAATTGCCTCAGTAATTGGGAGATACTATGCCATGGATCGCGACAGGAGGTGGGAGAGAATACAAAAGGCCTATGATCTATATGTGAATGGAGCAGGCGACTCAGCTGAATTGGCGGAGCTTGCTGTGAAGGCTTCTTATGAAAATGGGATTACAGATGAGTTTATTGAACCTATAGTGGTTCAAAATGGAGGGAAACCTCTTGCTACCATTGAAGAAGGAGATGTGGTGTTTTGCTTCAATTTCCGAACAGACCGCTGCAGGGAAATTACTACGGTGCTTACCCAAAGGGAATTTCCTGATTATAACATGCAACCCCTTAAGCTGAGGTACATAACCATGACCAATTACGATAACAGCTTTGTTGGTGTGGAGCCGATTTATGAGAAAGAAAATTTGTCAATGACTATTGGAGAGGTGCTGGAAAAATCAAGCAAGACACAGCTAAGAATCTCTGAAACAGAGAAATATCCACACGTCACTTACTTTTTTTCAGGTGGAAGAGAGGAGGAGTTTGAAGGTGAAACCCGGCTGATGATTCCTTCGCCCAAGGTGGCAACCTATGATTTGCAACCTGAGATGAGTGCGAAAGACGTTACAGCAGCTATTGTTGAAGAAATCAATAAAAAAGACAAGGACTTTATATGCCTGAATTTTGCGAACCCCGATATGGTCGGGCATACGGGCGTTTATGAATCGATAATTGCTGCCCTGGAAACCATAGATGAATGCACACATAAAGTGGTTGATGCAGGGTTGGAGAATGGCTATAAATTCGTGATCATCGCAGACCACGGAAACCCTGATTATTGCATAAATGAAGATGGCTCACCCAATACCGCACACAGCAAAAACCCAGTGCCGTGTATAATTATTGATGATTCTCTACCTCCAGATATATCTGTGAAAAACGGCATTCTGGCTGATGTGGCACCGACAATTTTGAGCATGATGGGTTTGGCAATCCCAGAGGAGATGACAGGCAAGGTCTTAGCGAATTAGTGTGGAAAAGACTACTGAATGATCACAATCTTCCCGACGTACTTATGCGGGTAATCGAGAAAATCGGTTGTTTCAAAAACTACAATATACACTTCTTGTTCTGATACCTTTTTGCCGTCATTGCTGCGGCCATCCCAGCCTTCATACCTGTCTTTAGTCTTAAATATCATATCACCCCATCTGTTAAAGATGAACATCTCGTAATTCTTGATTCCGCGTCCGGTACCAAAAAATAACTCATTCATACCATCGCCGTTGGGCGTAAATGAATTGGGAAAGTGAAAGGTGTATTCACAATCTATATCGATGGTAACACTATCGTATGCTACGGAAGTACCGCAGGAGTCATACACAGTTACCAGATAGGTTGTAGGTACCATAGGCCTTACAACTACATTTTGCCCTGATCCCGCGCCGGAACTCCAGTTGTAAGTAAGTGGCCCCAGGCCTCCCAATCCACTGGCCGACATATAAACCTGAAAGTTGCACACTGTGGTATCTCCGGCCGCAGAGAGTGTAACTGGATGTACATCGTTTATTAGCGAGTTCGCTCTAAATATATGGGGACAAGTCAGGTCCGTAGTTGATGGAATGATAGTGATCTCAACAATTTCCGTTCCTTCTGTAGTGCTGTCGTAAATAGGTTCAATTTCAAGCGTCGCTGTTGTCGATCCCGCCGGTATAATAATGCTATCGACAATTGGCTCATAATCTATTCCATTCAGAGCCGTTCCTCCAGCTGAAAAGTAAATTACATAGTCATTGGTTAGTGGAACGGGAAGTGAGAATTCAAATGTGCTGTTTTTACAACCTTCATAGGCATTGTTTTTAACGGTTACAACCGACCCAAGAGGATCTCGAACATCGACGGTCACAGGGTTGAGCGTAAAGGAATTACTACAGGTATCGGATGCCTGTACAGAGTAAATTGTAGTTTGGGTAGGCGTAACGCCAATGGAGGAAGTAGTTGCCCCTGTACTCCAAGAATAGGTGAGCATTCCATTTCCTCCAGTTGCCAGGGCAACTAAGGTAGCTGTTTCTCCAGGACAGATAATTTGGTCAGCAGCTGTTATATCAATTGGATCTATATTTTTGATATATACGGTAGCCTGATAAGGTGCATTATAGCACAAACTGTCAGTGCTATCCCGCGGAAGCGTGATGGTGATGGTTTCGTCACCTTCTGACAATCCATCCTGAAAGGACGATATTGTGATGGTTGTGGAGAGCATACCGGCATCGATTACAACACTGTCTGGAATTGTTGTAAAATCAACCCCGTTATTGGCTGTGCCGGATATAGTGAATTGAACGACCGTTGGGCTGCTACTGGTTTCACTGATTACAATGTTAAATACGCCTGGCCCACAGCCTTCGTAAGCAGTATCACCTATTGCCAGTATTTGCGAAGGCGGATTGGTTGTTGTAACCAGTACCTGATCAACTGCCACAACATTACCACAAGTGTCTGAAACGGTAACCGTATACAAGGTCGTATTTACTGGTGTTACAGTAAGAGAAGGATTTGTGCCAATTACCGAAGTGCCATCATCCCATTCATATGAAATGCTAACACCACCTGAACCAATTGCGTACAGATTAGCACTCCCGCCCCCGCAAACCACGGTATCTGGAGAAGC
>DTRI01000245.1 GCA_012966015.1 Flavobacteriales bacterium
ATCTTGGTATCCCTCAGAATTGGTGTTCATAATTGTAGATAAAAATAACGACAGCAGAAATATATATATTTTCATGATTAACCATTCTTTTTCTGTATGATTTTGAAGGTTACAAAATAGTAATTTATATCATACAGAAAGCCTATTCCTGTTTATCCTTGAACGGCGGGATTTTGTCATGTTCACTTGGCGGAACAAGAGGCGAATAGATGGATTCACCTGCATCTACTCTCATTGTTTCTCCGGTGATATACGCCGCAGCTGGTGAGAGCAGAAATAATATTGCCGCTGCAACTTCTTCTTCTGTTCCCAGTCGGTTGGCCTGATTATTTTTGGCAGCTGAGAAAATGTAACTTTTGAATTCGTCAGCGTAGCTATCTATGCCACTGGAGTGAATCAAACCCGGCGCTACGGAGTTAACCCGCACACCATACTTCCCCCATTCCACGGCGAGCGATTTTGTTAAATTATCGACACCAGCTCTCGCTGCTCCGGTGTGAGACATCATGGGAAATCCATTCCACATGTTGGCAATCACATTCACAATAGAGCCTCCCTTGTCTCTAAAGCATTTGTTAAACACTTCTTTTGACATGAGGAATGCACCGGTTAGATTGGTTTCAATCACCGCATTCCACCCTTTTTGGCTGATGGCTTCGGCAGGAGATGGAAATTGACCGCCGGCATTATTTACCAATAGATCAATCGTTCCAGCTTTTTCAATAGCTTCAGCAACGCAATTCTCCACGCTCTCTTCGTCCCGGATGTTACATTCAATACCGAAGGCCTTACCACCTGTTTTTTCTATTGTTTTTACGCCATTCTCTAAATTTTCCTTTTTTCTGGATGCAAGTACAACAACTGCTCCTAGCTGCGACAGCTCGAGCGAAGTTCTTAAGCCAATACCTGTGCCACCTCCAGTAATAAGTGCTGTTTTATCTTTGAATAGATGTTGTTTGTAAATTGTTTTAACCATGTTTATAATAGATTTTCCTTTTTAAGCCATTCATATGATTCGGCTAGTGAGACATTCAATGGTGTTATTTGATAGCCCAATTCCCTTTCTGCCTTGGCATAATCGCATACCATTTTGCCCGTTATCATTTCAAATTTTTCTGGAGTCAGCTGGGGCTCTTTGGACGAAAATAAGGATCCAACCATAAATATATAAGTTCCTAATTGTAATACCCAATTGGGTGTTATCTTTCCCGATTCTTTTAACCCCAGAATTTTCTGTATTTCATTTATTACTTCTTTAATTCCTGCTTCAGGCCCGCCAAGCATATAGTTTTCACCATTTTGGCCAGTGTCAATTGCTGCAATGTGGGCATTAATAATGTCCTTTACATAGCAAAACATTCCCACACCGGAGGGTATGCCCGGTAATTCGTCACTGGCAACAACTTGAATTAGCTGGGCCCAATTGCTGCTGTCGTACTTACCAACAATGTGTACTGGATTCAGGATAACAGCATTTAAACCTTTTTCAACGGCTTTTTGAATCTCCTTTTCCGCCAAATATTTGGTTTTGCAATAATTGATTCCGCATGACTCAGCATTGGATGCAGTATCTTCATTCACATAAGTAGTTTGGATTCCATACGCAGCAATTGAGGAAGTGTAGATAAATCGTTTGGCGTTTTTTTTCAATGCGCACTCAACCATATTTTGTGCCCCAATAACGTTGGTTTGATACTGTTGTGCATTATTTTTTGCCCAAACACTTGTGTTAGAGGCAACGTGAAAGACTACGTCAATATCATCTGGGAAAACAGCTGAAAGCGAATTGAAATCGTCAATATCACCTTCCAGAAGGGTTACATTGAATTGGCTTAGATGCTTGAGATTGGAAGCAGGGCGATGCAGTGCAAATATTTCCCAATTCTTCTTTTGAAGCGCTTCTATTAGGTTCAGGCCTACAAACCCAGTGCCTCCGGTAATAAATGCCCTTCGGCTCATTGAGCCTTGAATTTTTCTATAGCCTTCGATGTAAAATCTGACAATACCAATTTACCGCTTATCTCAGCCCTTTCATTAAGCAGTGCATCCCAGTCCTCTGTTCCAGCCCAGCAGACTCTTTTAAGTTCGGCCATGGCCTCCGGGCTGCTTTGAGAAAGAGTATCAGCCAAGTTTTCTACTGCCTTATCCAACGCATTAATATCTGGATACAAATCTGTGAAAAGCCCTTTGGCCTCTGCCCATTTAGCGGATTTCCACGTGGTAGCATCAATGGCCAATTGGGTAAATGCCGCGGTCCCCATTTTTCTTTCCACAGCTGGGCCCACTACAAATGGCCCTATACCGATGGCTAACTCACTTAGTTTTATGGAAGCTGACTCTGTAGCTAAGCAGTAATCTACAGCCGAAGCCATGCCAACACCACCGCCCACTGCTTTTCCCTGAACCCGGCCGATTATAAATTTAGGGCACTTTCGGCACGCGTTGATCACTCCGGCAAAACCTGAAAAAAATTCTTTTCCCTGCTCAATATTATGGATGGCAATCAGCTCATCAAAGGAAGCGCCTGCGCAAAAGGCTTTCTCACCGGCGCTTTTTAATATGATGACTTTTACATTGTCATCAATACCCGCATCAGTGATCGCTTCAGCCAGCTTGTTAAGAATTGCCCCAGGAAGAGAATTGCTCTTTGGGTGTGAGAAGATGACGGTAGCGATGCTACCATTAATCGATAAATCTACTGCACCTTGGTCATTCATTACTAGTCTTCTTTCCTTTGCACCAACGTAAGTACCGTGGCCAGCGCCACGGTTTCGTCAGTCTCGTCATAAACTTCTACCAGCCACTTCACGATGCCCTTTGCACAAGGATCGTCGTCTCTCTTTTCCTGCGAGATCTTCTGTTTTACTGTGAGTCTCACACCGATAGTAGCACCAACATATACCGGCTTGGTAAAACGGCATTCGTCAATTCCGTAATTGGCCAATACCGGCCCTTTTCTGGGATCCACAAATAATCCGGCTGCCGCTGAAATGATGAAATATCCGTGCGCTACACGCTGTTCAAAGATGGTGCCTTCAAGAGATGTTACGTCTGTGTGCGCATAGAAGTGATCACCGCTTACATTGGCGAAGTTCACGATATCTGCCTCCGTTACGGTTCTCTTGTGCGTGATGTACGTTTCACCAATAGACAGCTCGTCGAACATTTTCATGAATGGATGTTTAACATCGAAGGTCTGCGCAGCACCCACCTGGTATTCGTTGGTAATTTTTGAAATTGTTGTTGGCGATCCCTGTATGGCTGTTCGTTGCATGTAATGCATAACGCCGCGAATACCACCCATTTCTTCGCCTCCTCCAGCACGACCAGGGCCGCCGTGTACCAGATGAGGCATAGGTGAGCCATGTCCTGTAGATTCTTTCGCACATTCCTCATTTAATACCAGAATTCTCCCGTGCATGGAGGCTGTGTTTAGCACCATCTTCTTTGCAAAATTATCATCAGCAGTAAACACTGAGCTTACCAGGCTACCCATACCCATTTTCGAAAGCTCTGCCGCGTTTTCAGCATCCTTGTAGGGCATTACGGTACTCACTGGCCCGAAAGCTTCTATACTATGGGGTTCCATTTTGCTGTTGGGATCATCGCAGTACAATAAGGTTGTTGGCATGTAAGCTCCTTTTTCTTTATCACCTGATTTAACTTCCAGGCTGTCATAGCCTCCATAAGCCAACTCGCATACTCCCAATAAATCCTGAACCCGTTCTTTTACTTCGTCTACCTGAACTTTTCCAGCCAATGGCCCCATCTTTACACCCTCCATTGAAGGATCTCCAAGAGGCACGCCAGCCAGTCGGTTTTTGAGAGCATCGATAGTTTCAGTCGTCAAATTTTCAGGCACCAGTACTCTTCTTATGGCTGTACATTTCTGTCCAGCTTTAACAGTCATTTCGCGAACCACCTCTTTTATGAAGAGGTCAAATTCAGCAGTGCCGGGTATTGCATCTGGCCCAAGAATGGAACAGTTTAATGAGTCGGCCTCCATGTTGAAACGCACCGAGTTATTGATGATGTTTTCACTTGATTTGAGCATTCTTCCCGTTGTGGCCGATCCTGTAAAAGTGACAATGTCTTGCGAGGTGACATGGCTCAAAAGATCACCAGCGGAACCGCATATCAACTGTAGTGCCCCCTCTGGTAGAATCTTGGAATCAATGATTTCCTTAACCATAATTTCGGTGAGGAAGGAAGTAATAGTTGCAGGTTTAACAACTGCAGGAACACCTGCTAAAAAATTAACCGCTATTTTTTCTAGCATTCCCCAACAGGGAAAATTAAATGCATTTATGTGAACGGCAGTGCCTTCCATAGGAACACAAATATGATGACCAATAAATGTCCCCTTTTTGGAGAGGGCTTCAGCATTGCCATCTATGTAAAAGGACTCATCTGGCATATCCCGCCTTCCCTTGCTGGCATAAACGAATAAATTTCCAATCCCTCCTTCAATATCTATCCAGCTATCCATTTTAGTCGCCCCTGTTGCTGCAGAAAGTCCGTAGAAAATGTCTTTCTTTTCATTCAAGTGTAATGCCAGGGCCTTGAGCATCCTTCCCCGGTCGTGGAAGGTCATTTTTCTAAGTGGAGGACCACCTACTGTACGCGCGTACTCGAGCATGGCTTTAAAATCCAATCCATTCGAGGTTGCAGTGGCAATCTGTTCACCATTGACAGCATTGAATAGAGGCGTGCCATCGCCGCTCCCTTCTACCCATTTGCCGAGTGTGTAATTTTTTAGTTTCATAATAGTCTCTGTCTGGGAGTGTGTTTATTCTCACCCCCTTGTCATCTGATATTTGTATTTTTGCATCTTAAAATAGGGGTATCAAAGTTAAGATTTATATTACCCTTACCAAACCAACGAACAGCTAAAAGGAATGGGAGAACACAATGTTCGATTGGCTAAAAGTCAGCGGCAGATTCAGATTTTCGAAAAGCACTTGCTCAAGGACATTAGAGCCTTAGAGCGCATGCTGGAAGAAGGCTGGTTTGATGATGAGAATTTAAGGATAGGTGCAGAGCAAGAGTTCTGCATTATAGACAACAATTTCAGGCCAGCTCCCAGAAATCAGGAGATTCTCGATAAACTTAACCACCCAAATTTTACTACTGAATTCTCAAAGTACAATGCGGAGATCAATTGTACGCCCCGTGAGTTTAAGGGTAAATGCCTGAGTGAGATGCATGCGGAGATCGATGCGTATTTGGCCTTGTTTCAATCGGAAGCTGAGAAGCTGGGAGTTCAAACTATTTTGTGCGGCATCTTACCTACGGTGCGGAAATTTGATATATCAATGGACAACCTTACGCCGTTGGAAAGGTACCGTGCCTTGTGTAAGGCCATCAACAAATTGCGCGGTGATGTATATGAACTCAAAATAAGGGGCATCGATGAATTGATCATGAAACATGACTCTCCTTTGCTGGAAGCATGTAATACCGGGTTTCAAGTGCACTTGCAAATAGAGGCTGCCGAATTTGTGAAGATGTATAACATTGCCCAGGCCATCGCGGCACCGGTGCTCGCTGCATGCGTGAACTCACCCCTGCTATTTGGGAAGCGTTTGTGGATGGAGACAAGAACCGCAATATTTCAGCAATCTGTAGATACGCGAAATACCAGCGATCACCTGAGGGAATTTAGTCCGCGGGTAACTTTTGGAAACGCATGGCTCAAAGAGTCTGTCCTTGAAATATACAAAGAGGATATCATTCGGTATCGGATATTGCTCAGCACGGAACTTTCTGAAGATGTGATGAAGAAATTGGATTCCAAAGAGGTACCATTGCTGGAGGCATTGAACGTGCATAATTCCACGATATATAGATGGAACCGGCCATGTTATGGGATTAGTAATGGTAAGGCACATCTGCGCATTGAGAATAGAATACTGCCAGCAGGGCCATCTACTGCGGATGAAATGGCCAATGCTGCCTTATGGCTGGGACTCATGAAAGGACTGAAACACGAAGTCGGCGATGTTACTAAGCTGATGGACTTTGACATTGCAAAATCGAATTTTGCCAATGCTGCCCAACACGGATTGGATACGCAGCTCACCTGGTTCAAAAACAAAAAGATGCCGGCGAACAAACTCGTACTGCGAGAATTGCTTCCCATTGCCAAAAAAGGACTCAAAGAGGCTAAGGTGGATAGTGGCGACATCGATTATTATCTAGGCATTGTTAGTGATCGGGTAAAATCCAAAGTTACCGGATCTCAATGGATATTGAACTCCTATGATAAGCTGATTAAAGAGACAACTATTGAAGAAACCATGACGATTATTACCGCTGGCATGGTGAAAAACCAAAAGAAGAATCTGCCTGTAAGCAAGTGGAAATTACCGGGAATGCAAGATAAACTGCCGGTAGATCACACTACTTTGCTGGTGGAGGAATTCATGAGCAGGGATTTGTTTACCGTACAGCCGGAAGATATCATTCCTTTGGTTGCAGAAATTATGGATTGGAAAAACATAAGGTATGTGGCAGTAGAAGATGAAAAAGAACGATTGGTTGGACTGGTAACATCCAGGTTGTTACTGAGGCATTACAGTCACAATAACAATGTTGAAGACAATCCCGCTCCAGTGAAGACAATGATGATCAAGAAACCCATAACTATTGTACCGGAAGCTACAATAAAGGACGCCATGGAGAAATTTCAAAAGCATGGCATTGGTTGCTTGCCGGTAGTAAATGGGAAGCGATTAATAGGAATAATTACTGCTGAGGCGTTCATGTCAATTACACAACGGCTCATGAAAACAAAGAAGGATTGATTATGAAGAATACGGGAAGATTACTGGGGGAATACACGGGAGATAAGGATGGCAAGCTATTTATCGCTATCGCAGGGATTCATGGCAATGAAAAGACGGGCTTAGCGGCACTTGAATCCGTTTTTAATTATCTGTACGATAATCGGCCCGAATTTAAGGGAAAGCTCATTGGACTGGCAGGGAACCTGAAGGCTATAACTGATTCCAAACGTTATGTGGATACTGATTTTAACAGAATCTGGAAAGGAGATATAATCGATGGAATAAGACGTAATGGTGTAGAACGACATGAGTTTCATGAGTATGATGAGCTAAAGGCCTTGTTAACGGTAATAGAATCGATAGCTGAAGAAGTCGATCCAGCCAACATCGTATTTGTTGATCTGCACAATACATCGTCGGCAGAAGGCATGTTCACCTTCACTTTTGAGGGTGAGGACAATTACCGTATAGCAAGTGCGCTTCATATACCTATAATTACTGGCCTTGACAAAGCTCTTCAGGGTACGGCTATTCAATACATGAACGAGCGGGGTTTTTGTTCAATTGCCTTTGAAGGTGGTCCATTGGGTTTTGAAAAGAGTATAAGCATTCACGAAGCAGGGGTGTGGTTGCTGCTGGAAGCCACTGGTTGTATAGAGAGATCCGACGTACCAAATTACGAACAGCACGAAGCATTGATGGTGGCCAGCGCAGAAAACTTTCCAAAAATTTCAGAATTGATTTACGTTCATAATATTGAAGAGTCTGATCAATTTAAAATGAATCCGGGCTATGTCAACTTTCAATGTATAGCTGAAGGAGAGGTGTTGGGTGCCGATGTAAATGGAGAAGTATTGTCTCCTCACGCAGGATATATCATGATGCCGCTCTACCAGGCGCAGGGTGACGAAGGATTTTTCATTACCAAGCTGGTTTCTTAGCGATGATCCAGGTTACTGTTTGATGATAAGGAAATGTTGGGTATTTCCGTGACTTTCAATATGCAGTAAAAACGATCCCCTCTTTATATCAGAAAGATTTAGCTGAAGTTCATTCTTCTGATTAGAACTTCCAAAGGTCGCAACTGATTTCCCCAACAGGTCATACAATTCAATATTTGAGATATCCTTTGGAATATTTTTAAGTGTGATAACACCATTGAAAGGGTTTGGGTAAACAACAACCTTCTTAACTGGATTCAATTCGGCAATACCAACAACACCTTGTTCTACAAACGCACTTGCATCCGTGCTGTCTCCATTTACATCAGAAACGATTACCGTGTAACTCCCGGAACACAATCCTGTCGCTATGGCAGTGGTTTGAACTGGCGATGTATTCCAAGAATAATTGTAAGGTCCAGTCGATCCGGTCACTGTAGCCGTAGCAATTCCATCACAGATTCCTGAGTTAATTGAGCCGGTTGTGTTTAATGCGAAAGGAATATTGTGTTTTCTAAAGAACAACCAAATCTCACCGCTTCCTTCAATGTCCTGGTTTGTGATACCAATATTAAATGTCACTCCCGGCCATGTATGCTCACCCCCGGTAATCTTATAGAGTAATACCTCGGTAGAATCGTCGCAGGGTCCATAAAAATATGTGGTTACAGTGCTGGCATCAGTCATGTTAATGTCCGGCAAATTTGTGGTTACGGGCGTAGTTGGACAATTATTATTTTGCACCCACCAGTCTATTCCAGTTTCTACCGCCGTGTTACCCGGTGTCCCATTGTAAGCTACCGTCGGGTCTGATGTGCCGTGCATGTGTAATATAGGTACAGGACGGTAGGTTTGACAAGAATTGTAAATACTATCGGACATTACGCCTGTTACAGAGCCAATTGCTGCTATTTTGTTGTTCAACTCGCAGGCTAGCCTATAGCTCATGAATCCACCATTTGACATACCACAAGCATAAACCTTTAGTGGGTCAACGCTATAATTCATGATCATGGTATCTATTAGTGCCGAAATAAAAGTGACGTCATTAATTCCAGGAGAATAGGACCAGTTTTGACCTGAATTCCAAGACAACGTACTACCAGTTCCAAAAGGATATACGACAATAAAGTTCGCCGTATCTGCAACTGCATCCATTTCTGCATAAAACTGCTGCTGTGTTCCGTCTGACCCATAGCCATGCATATTAATGACCAGTGGATAAATATTTGAATCGGAATAGTTTGTAGGGAGGTGCACGATGTACGACCGGGTAACTGAATTATGACTAAAATTAAATGTTTGAGCGCTTGCAATCGTCGCACTCAGAATTAAAACGCAGCTTATAATGAAACTTATAATTCTCATTTTTCTTGATTTATGGGTTGTTCTTTCCATGGATTATAATCTGATAATGATTCTCCAATATTCTTGCCGTCTTCGGGAATAGATCTCAACGGTTCCGTCGGTTTTAAGGTTCGGTGAAGTTCTTCGGGAAGAGATCGGTACAGCTCTGTTCCTTCAGATTTCCACTTGACCATAGCATCAGTTACGTCTTTGACAATCCTGGCGGGATTGCCGATGACAATTTTCCTGTCAGGAATCGTCATTTTTTCAGGAACCATGCACAGAGCCCCAACAATGCTGTCCTCACCAATATGGGCATTATCCATTATTACTGCATTCATACCAATAAGGGCATTTTTCCCTATGCTTGCACCGTGCACGATGGCTCCATGACCGATATGAGCTCCTGCATGTAGCGTTACAGTTTCACCCGGAAACATGTGAATAGTGCAGTTTTCCTGAACATTGCAACCATCTTCTACCACTATTCTGCCCCAGTCGCCTCGAATCGCTGCACCCGGGCCGATGTAAACATCTGCACCAATAATTACATCACCTGTAACCGTAGCATTGGGGTGTACAAATGCACTTTCATGAATCACAGGCTTGTAGCCTTTAAATTCAAAGATATTAGCCATGATGTAAAGATGGGAATAAATTGACTTCTATGAGTCCTCGAGCCAACGAATTAACAAGTTTCCTTGTATTTATTCTGTCGATTCAATTACGCTTTTCAACTTTTCATAGTCAGCTTGCGTTGTTTTTGCGAAGTAGGATTTATATAGCGGAAATAGCGACCTAGAGAAGATATTCTTACCGATGACTCTGTTGCTCACAATAATTTCAGTACCCGAATCAACTTCTTCAAATCTAATTTCT
>DTRI01000246.1 GCA_012966015.1 Flavobacteriales bacterium
TGCGGGGGTGCAGCCTGACATATTGGTATGCAGGACTGAAAAGCATTTGAACAAAGAACTAAGAAGTAAAGTTGCTCTGTTTTGTAACGTATCATTCGAATCTGTTATAGAATCCATTGATGCTGCGTCAATATATGATGTGCCTCTGCTGATGAAAGAGGAAAAACTTGACGAAGTGGTACTCAAGAAATTAAACGTGGATTACAGTAATGATATAGACCTTGCTAACTGGATAGACTTCTCCGAGAAATTAAAAAATCCAAAGTCGGAGGTGCGGATTGCATTGGTAGGTAAATATGTGGAGCTCAAAGATGCTTACAAGTCTATTGCTGAGTCATTCACGCATGCAGGAGGCTCGAATGAATGTAATGTGATCCTGAGCAGGATACATTCCGAAAAAATAAACGATGATAATGCAGAGAAGTTGTTGGGCTCCTACAACGGTATTTTGGTGGCGCCAGGCTTCGGAGAAAGAGGCATTGAAGGAAAAATTAGCGCAATTAAGTACGCACGGGAGAAGGGCATTCCATTTTTAGGAATATGCCTCGGCATGCAATGTGCTGTCGTTGAGTTTGGAAGAAATGTAATTGGATTTGAAGATGCGCACTCTACTGAAATTAATCCTGATACAAAACATCCGGTTATTGACCTGATGGAAGCACAGAAAAAGGTTACTGCAAAAGGTGGAACCATGAGATTGGGAGCATATGATTGCGATTTGTCAAAGGACAGTAAGACTTATGGATATTATGGTAAATCTCAAATATCCGAACGTCACAGACATAGATTTGAATTTAACAATGAATTCCTCAAGGACTTCGAGAAAGCTGGTATGAAAGCAGTTGGTATTAACCCCGATGGCGGCTTGGTAGAGATTATTGAAATAGAAAACCACCCCTGGTTTATTGGTGTTCAATTCCACCCCGAATACAAGAGCACCGTTGCAAATCCTCACCCCTTGTTTGTAAATTTTGTAAGAGCGGCGGTTGGCGCTGCAGAAACCGTATCACAATAATATTTAAACCTTTTTTCCGGTAGATGCTCGATCAAAAAGACAATAATAGCGCAAGTTCTATAATAGGAATCGTACTGATTTTTATTATCCTAATCGGTTACAGCCTGTACACTCAACCTACCCCGGAGCAATTGCAAAAAACCCGGGAAACACGAGATTCCATTGCTCAGGTACAATCAGAAGCAGAGCGCCGGGCGCAACGGCATGTCACGGAGCAAGGTGAGGCAACTTCTTCAGCTGCAGATGAAGGTGGTGACGAAGCAGATTTAAACAGCCAGGCAATGGATTCATTGAAGCTGGTTGAAAGGGGAAAGAAGTATGGTACATATGCTACCGCTACAACTGGAGAGGAGAAGATATATGTGATGGAGAATGAACTGTTGAAGGTTACAGTCTCTAGTCTCGGCGGGCGTGTAAGCGCCGTGGAGCTAAAGGGTTTTCAAACCTATGATTCACTGCCTCTGTATTTATTCACAGTGGACTCCTCTTTGTTTTCCTTGAATTTTTTCGCGGATAACAAAAGTATCTCAACCAAAGATCTTTTCTTCACAACCAATGATGCCTCGTTTATGGTGGAAGGGAAGAGCAGCAATACGCTATCAATGAGATTGTATGCTGGTGAAGACAGGTACATCGAATTTCAATACTCTCTGGCGGGCAATAGCAACGTGGTGGGATTCAATATCAATTTCCACAATATGCAAAATACCATTGCCGCCAATGTAAATTACCTCACCATGGATTGGAGCGCATACATTCCCAGGCAGGAGAAAAGCCTAAAGAATGAGCGCATTAATTCTACTATTTACTATAGGTTCAC
Source organism: Flavobacteriales bacterium (assembly GCA_012966015.1). GTDB lineage: Bacteria > Bacteroidota > Bacteroidia > NORP154 > NORP154 > NORP154. The sequence continues at coordinate 1,836 of DTRI01000246.1, forward strand.
AGATGATGAGGTAGACTATCTGTCTGAAACCAGTGATGAAAGTGAGGCCCTCACAACAAAAATTCAATGGGTGGCTTTTAAGCAGCAATTTTTTACATGCTATTTGTCAGCCGATAACAATTTTGAAAAACCCACCTACGTCGAAACTTTTACGGATGAAGATTCCAAGGCATATGTGAAGAGGTTTGCGGCCAATTTTACCATCCCCTATAACCATAATCCATCCGAAAACTTTCCAATGCAATATTACTTTGGGCCCAATGACTATAAGGTTTTAAAGGAGCATGGAAATGATTTTGAAAAGGTCATCCCTCTTGGCTGGGGTGTTTTTGGATGGGTGAACAAAGGCTTGATCATCCCGATATTCAACTTTCTCGGGAAATATATTGAGAACTATGGAATTATCATATTACTCCTGACAATATTCATCAAGATTATACTCTTTCCCCTGATGTACAAGTCCTATCAATCCACTGCCAAAATGCGTGTGCTTAAGCCCGAAATAGATGAAATAGGCGAGAAGTACCCAAAGCAAGAGGACAATATGAAAAAGCAACAAGCCGTAATGGCTATGTATAAGAAAACCGGAGTTAACCCGCTGGGTGGGTGCTTTCCTATGTTGGTACAGATGCCTATACTCATCGCCATGTACCGATTCTTTCCCTCTTCTATTGAGCTAAGGCAGCAAAGTTTTCTGTGGGCAGATGACCTTTCTGCCTATGATTCAATCTATGATTTTCCCAATGGTTTTTCTATTCCCTTTTATGGCGACCATATTTCATTATTTACATTATTGATGACTGCAGCCACTTTGCTCTCCGTTAAAATGAATAGTGAAATGTCGGGCAGCTCGCAGATGCAGATGCCACAAATGAAGATGATGATGTACATCATGCCCATTATGTTTCTCGGTTTCTTTAATGATTTTGCGTCTGCACTTAGCTATTATTACTTTATAGCTACGATGATCACATTCGGACAACAATGGGCAATGCGAAAATTTGTAGATGAAGATGCAATACTTTCCAAAATAAAGGAGCACCAGAAAAAACCGGCCACTAAAAAATCCAGCTTCCAGAAGCGATTGGAGAAGATGGCTAAAGAACGCGGTTACAAAGGTTAAATCAGGTAACGGTTGGTTTTTGAATAAATATTTCTTCTTTATACTAAACACACATTTTTATTGGGAAAATATGCAATCCTCTTCATAGGTTATCCGTAGATTGACCTTGCGCCCATAAATTCCCGCACCTAAAGCAGTACCCATTGTATGACTCTGTAGCTCTTGACCCACTTGCTTTTTGTAACACAATGGGTGGTGATTGCGTATGCAATTTATCTGATAAACCCCTTAATCTCAAAACCATGAGAAAAATTCTGCTTGTATCATTGGTTATAGCTTTTTGCATAACCAGCTTCCAATTTGCTTCTGCACAACTTAATGTGCCCAATGTTGAGGATGTGTATGGAGGGCGTATTATAGGGATGGCAGTCATCTCTACCCATGTCGATACTTCCAGAATCTATATAACGACCGAGAGCGCTAATTCAGGCTTTTATGCAGATGTGTATAATACTGGATCCAGCATTGTGTTTTCTGATTTTACCGTCATGGCCGGCATGGATGACAATGCAGGGTTGGGAGATATGATATCGATCATTGCTGCCCATGCGCCCTCCAGATATTTGTTTTATGTTGACAATGGTACGTTATACAGAACCCATCCGGACTCCACTGCCAGTAACCTGGTGATGCCAGTGGGTGTGACCTCTCTTCTAATCAAAGATTCTACTTTGCTGTTTCTCGAAGATTCATTCCTGCACTTTGAATTTTTGGCTCCTAATGCAGATAATACCCCACTATTGGGTTCTCCTTTGGCCATATCAGCTTATAAGGAACCTCCTTTGCTGCTGGTAAATCCTGTGGACAGCATTTTATACATTTTTGAAAAAGGAAAGAACCCCAAGTTGTATAAATTTTCCGATGCCTATAATGCTTTGTCATCAGCTACTACTTATGCGGATATCTCTCCTTTACTTGATCCTAATATTTTCTGGAATGGTGCAGGAATAGGACCTGATGGCCGGATCTTTTTCGCAGGGACTGATGTCAACAATAAGTACATTGCATATACAGATGATGAGTCAACATGGGTCTCTTATTCCCTACCACAATTTGGGATGGTGGGCAGAAGCTTTGCTTTTGTAGATACAGGTGGGGCTGAATATTTTGTTTATAATTCAAGTTTGTACAACCATTATGGCGGGGACAGTACGTATTGGTTTAGTTTTGGAACAACAGGTTTAGAAACCAATGCCAATGATGGTGATGTGCTTCAGGATCCTAATTTTATGGAAATTGTTTATATGACCACCGACCAGGGTATTGGTGCCTCGGAAAACTATGGCCCTACCATTTTTGAGATCGATGATGGGGTGGAAGCAGTGCGTGTGGATGATATCGACATGACGGCAAGCAAAAACCGTGCATGGGTAGCCTCTAAATCAGGAGTTAGGAGTGTTACTGATTACCTTAGCTCCCCCAGCTGGTCCAATGCCCGATACCCCTATGGTGACGGCTCGCCTTATTTTTCTATTGCAATGGACCCAGCCGATTCCAATACGATCTATGCAGGTAATATAAGGGTATACAAAACGGATGATGAGGGAGCAAGCTGGACCAAGGTATTTACACCAGAGAATTCGCCATGGAATTATCCTTCTTTTGGCCTGAAAGGAGATGTTACCAAGGCTGAGGCGTTGGAGGTATGTCCCTATAATTCCAATATTGTTATGGCTGGTTATAATTTAGTTGATTCCTTAAAAGGCGGTCTTTTTTATTCCCTGGATGAAGGTGCTACATGGAGCCAGCAGTTGCTGGAAGGCACAGTAGATGGAGAGGATGTGGACGTTCATGACATCATATTCAACCTGGAAACAAGTGATACAGTAGCCTATGTTGGTGTAGATTACGATCTGGATTATCCAACTGGTAGATCTGTGTATCGCCTGGTAAAAAATGGTGCAACCTGGGTCGTCGACCGGGATATGGATGCTGCCCATACAACATCAGGCAGCACTATTGTTGTAACCATCAAGGACCTGAACTTTAATGCTGGAGGTGATACTTTATTCGCATGTGGTACGGACGCAGGTGTTAATGAGCCACATGTTTATTATAAAGACCTTGTGGTAACAAATAAATGGTCTTCTCTTACCACCTCCGGTTTTTCCGGAACTGACACAATGGCGAATGCCATTACCTATGGGGTAGATACCCTTTATTGTGCAGTAGCCAATAAGATTTATCTTATGACACCAGGTGGCTCTTCCTGGATTCCTGGCTATACCTATCCGGAAGGCACAGAGATCAATGTGTTGTATTATGACGAATTGATGGTGGGTACCGGAACGGGTTTGTATACGCACACTGGGATGGTTGTTGTTACAGGGACAGAATCCATTTCTCTGGTGGAGGGCAGGATCCAGGTGTTTCCCAATCCGGTAAATGACCAGTTTACTATTGTGCTTGATAATTACCAGGATGTGCAGGGGATTTCTATTTGGGACATACAGGGTAAGGTGGTAATGCACCGTACAAACCCAAATACTCCCAGGGTGGAGATCAGTAGGGAAGGGCTAAAGAGTGGTGTTTATTTTCTGGATATCATGAAGGCAGGTAGACATAATGTTTATAAGCTGATCATGGAATAAATATCGGTCCCCATTGTTATGCCGTGGTTTTTATGGATGGAAAAATGGAACCATAGGAATTACCCTTTCAAAACGATGTGATTCAGGATATATAACCGCGCTATTCTTTTCAACTTACTGAAATTTTTAAACGCATCGCGAACTCTAAATATTTGTATTTTGTTGCGTTGGTACTTTCACATTGCCCCGTTGGCTTGAACGAAGTAGGTGGTAAAATAGTTTTTTTGATATGCCCATTTCCAAAATTGCCTATACACTGATTTCCTTTTTGGCAGCCATTATCATATTGTCGTATGGCAAGAACCTGATCATGCCTTTCATATTAGCGCTGTTCATCTGGTTGCTGATCAAAGAGATAAAGAAGGGCATGAACAAGATTGGGTTTGTGAGGCGGAAGTTCCCGTCCTGGTTATTGAGTGTAATTGCATCTGTCTTTATGTTCCTTGTGTTGGGCTTTGTAACTGAGCTCCTCGTTTACAACATCAAAGCCTTGGCCCACAGCAGTGCAACTTATACTGCCAATTTGGATAAGATGGCCAATATGCTGAACGATACTTTTAATATCAACTTGAGATCTTTATTGGGTGATTATGCAACAGACCTCGACTTCGCCTCTATATTGACCACGGTAGTAAATTCACTTACGGATATACTTGGCAATGCATTCCTGATAGCCTTGTATGTGCTTTTCCTTCTCATAGAGGAGTCTGTTTTTTCGGTCAAACTCAAGGCAATTTTCCCTGAGTCAGATCGCTTTGATAGAGTGGATGGCATTATCAGGGAAATTGAAAATGCCGTAACAGATTATATTGGATTGAAAACCCTTGTGAGTTTAGTTACGGGAGTGTTGAGTTATATTGTATTGCTCATTTTGGGTGTTGACTCTCCCGTTTTCTGGGCATTCTTAATTTTCTTGTTGAATTTTATTCCTACAATTGGGTCCCTGATTGCAACGCTTTTCCCTGCTATTTATGCTTTACTGCAATTTGGGGAGCTGACTCCATTTATCCTTGTGCTTGCCCTGGTTGGTCTGGTTCAGGTGATCGTGGGCAATATATTGGAACCTAAGATCATGGGCAATGCACTGAACATCAGCTCGCTGGTGGCAATTCTCTCGCTGTCATTCTGGGGGTGGTTATGGGGTATTACGGGTATGATTCTCAGTATCCCGATCACAGTGATGATCGTCATTGTCTTCGCCCAATTTCCAAGTACCAGGCCTATTGCGATCTTGCTTTCCGGGAAAGGCAAGGCCGATTCATAGAATCGTTTAATGTAATTATTCTCTGGTTTGGTTTCTTTTTATCTTACCGTTGATAAACACCAATTTGAGCCAATGTCTGGCAAACTCACAAGGCACGATGAAAATAAGATAAGGTCAATCCTTAATGAGCAATTTCCCTATAACCATAAAAAGCCTGATAACACAGGCAGGATTGACTTACAATCACAGCAATACAAGCAAAGTTTATGCTGGTTCAGGCCTAGTAAATAGTAGCTTAGCGGGAGTTCATTTGATCGATTCCAGCATTATTATTTCCAATACTCAATTGAATAACACCTTCTTTATTGACATGAAGCTCATTTATAGATTTTTTGGATAACTTAAAACCAGAATTTATGAAAGACATTCAAACAATACAATTGGCCTTAAGTATAGCCGTGGCAATCATAATGCTTGGGATGGGCTTATCGCTTACAATCGGTGATTTTATCAGAATTAAAAAACAGCCCACGGCCGTATTGGTAGGATTGGCGAATCAGCTAATATTATTGCCAATAATGGGATACATGCTGATAATCTTCCTGGGGCTAAAAGCTGAGGTAGCCGTTGGCTTGATGCTTATAGCAGCTTGCCCCGGTGGACCCGTCTCTAATCTCTATTGTAATCTGGCACGTGGCGATGTGGCTCTGTCTATAACACTCACCGCATTAACGAGCATGATAACGGTATTTACTATACCTCTTGTGGTCAACCAGGCACTTGTCCTCTTTATGGATACTCGGGATATTGTACCTATTAATTTTTGGCAAACAGTGTTCAAAATCCTCATGGTTACCGTTGTTCCTGTATCAATAGGGATGATCTTATACAATTATTTTCCTGCCCTTGCTGTGAAAATGGAAAAGCCTGTGAAAATTGTTTCCTCCATCTTGCTTGGATCGATAATTACGGGTGCTTTTGTTGCCAATAAGGAGGAGCTGTTGGATGCATTGCCTTATGTGGGTTCAGCAACATTGGCACTTAATGTAATCACGATGGCGGTTGGGTTTTTCATTGGGAGACTATTTAAGCTCAATTACAAAGAGCGAGTATGTATCTCTGTAGAATGTGGAATACAAAATGGAGCCCTGGCACTATTTATTGGTTCGATGGGGGTAATGGCAAATTATCCTGGCGTATTGATGGCACCAGCTGTCTATGGGATTCTTATGTTCTTTACCGGAGCAATTTTTGCCGCAATAGCCAATTACTTCAGACCTAAAGAAAATGATGATCGCTTAGTGAAATGATCTTTTTCAATGTGGTGGCTGGCAAGATATTTGATTGTATATTGCCCTAATCAATTTTTCTAGTTATGAAAACAATAAATCTATTAATGGCTGCCGTCTTGGTTTTCTCCTCTATGGGCTGCAGCAGCTCCAAAAAGCAAGAGGCTACTGTCGAGGGGAAAAAAGCACCTGAAGAGACACAGGCTAACAGAACGGTTGCTCCAGTAGCGTTGAGCGCTGATCATCTTAGGTTGGATATGAAAGAGGTTAAAAAGCGTTTTGAAGCTACGGATTCTATCTACGCTTCAATTAAAAGAACTCCTTGTTATGGAAGATGTCCTATTTACGAGGCTACTATTTATAAAAGTGGCTTGGTAATTTATAATGGCAATAGGTTTGTTGAAAGGCTTGGGAAACACAAAGCGAGGCTTACAAAAGATCAGTTGAGTCAAATAGCGGATAAGGCCGATGCAGTTCGTTACTTTGAACTGGAGAATAATTACGATAGTCCTGCGACGGACTTTCCAACTACAATTACTGTTTTAAAAGTAGCTGGAAAGTCTAAGGAGGTTAAGAACAGGGTAGGGGGGCCAGAGAACTTGAAGGAATACGAAAAGTATCTGGATGACTTGCTAAATGGACTTACGTGGACAAAGGTTGCCGATGGTAATCAGTAGTAGTTTGTTAAGAGTGGATAATCAATTCGGCTGCGCTCTGTGCCTGATATTCGCAATCTGAGTATTTGGTTGCTGAGAGGTGCCAATGTAACCAAACACAGCCGACTCTTTAATTCTCAAACAAAGTAACTTCAACACGTCTGTTTTTAGATCTTCCGTCTTCTGTGCTGTTAGAAGCCAAAGGCCGGTCAGATCCATATCCTTCAACTACAAGATTATCGGAGCTGATACCTTTGCTCTCAACATATTCAGCAATGAAATTAGCTCTTTTAAGCGATAGCTCAAGGTTGTATTTCTCCTTTCCCATATCATCCGTGTGGCCAGCAATTCTGATCTTAAATCCCGGTGCTGTTTCCAATTGTTTGATAACTGCATCGAGTTGTTTTTTGGATTTGTCACTAATCTCCAACTGCGCACTTGCTAACTTAAATAGGATGTTATTAACTTGAAATAGCTCAGGCTTTGCAAAAATCAATTTCTCTTTTCTATCTACAACCATATCCTTCACAAACGATATGGTAGCGTTTTCATCTCCAGGTAAATTAATTTTCACCGTCTGGTTTATAAATTTATCATTGGTAAATCCAATTTCATACTCCATGTTACCAGGGACTATGATAAAATATTCACCGTTCTCGTCAGTTGAAGTAGAACCGACCATATCATTTGTTTTAGGATTGATAACGTAAATTTTCCCCTTAACTCCAGTCAATATCTGTGAATCGCTTACCCTTCCCTTAAGAATGGATAATGGATGGGATTCTTTTCCTTTAATGGGCTTGCCTTCAACCACATTGTATTTTTCAAAGCTTATCTCGTAAATATCTTTCTCTCCAAAACCCTCTGCATTCAAGCTGGCGTAGTACCCGGTTTTATTATCAGTTGTCATAACAAAATGTGCGTCATCGCCGGTGGTATTTATCGGGTAGCCGAGATTCTCTGGTGTAGACCATTTTCCTTCCACTAGCTTGCTTCTGAATATGTCATATCCGCCGATGCAATCATGCCCTTTAGAACTGAAAAACATAGTCTTTCCATCTGGGTGAATAAACACACCTATTTCATCCTTTTCCGTATTAATAACTGAGCCAAGATTTTCAGGCTCCCCCCACTCTGTTCTTGAAATCTTCTTGCTACGGTAAATATCGCCATGCCCATATCCTTTCTTTCTCTCACTCACAAAGTATAACATGTTGCCATCTGCAGTCAAACAAGCAGAACTCTCGAAATA
>DTRI01000247.1 GCA_012966015.1 Flavobacteriales bacterium
CATTATCAACCAAATCCGCTTTTTTAATTTTTATTTCGGCTATTTTATATACATCGCCGCCACGTACACTCATTTCCGTTTTGGGCGGGTTGCAGCCGTCTGAACCGGGGCTTTACGACAACACCTGACTGAACCAAAATTATACTCATCTACATAAACCTCTTTACCCTCTGAGAAGTCATACCGAGGTCTACGGGTTGACGTATCTCCTCCCAACCAGGTGACCTTAAACGCTCCCTCTGGGAAAATAGGGTCCACGTGCAATATCTTCCCTCCCTTCCCAGGGTTATCATGAGCTTCGTCGTACAATGTTTTAATCTCGTCAAAAAGCGGCAACCGCCAGTCATCAAATCCACCGAATTTACGAACATTTTTTCTGTCGCTGTACTCGACGGCTTCATGCCAATTGAAAAATTTTCCCTTATCCTGCCACGAATCCTTCTTCGACCAGAAAATATTTGTTTTTGTGTCGAACACAACATGTGGTCCTTTTTCAACAAAACGCTTTGGCCCTTCATCCGCTTTGACCGGGGCATCACTTTTTATTTTTTGGACTTCTTCACCCATATAACTCTCTTCCTCTCTAATAGATTTTTTTAGTCACCAGTGTAACCAATCTCAATATTTCCTTCGTCAACCTCAACAATCACAGGAACGATGTACTTCCCTTCGGTGTATTCAAGCAACTTTTCCAAGCCATGAGAGTTTGTGTCCACGTTAACGTATACAAACGCACGGTTCATTTTTTTAAAATCGTCACGCGCCTTGCGAGTATGCGGGCAGTCTTCTTTTCCAAAAATCATGTAATGGGACATTTATTCTCAAAACCTCTATATCGATACGTCTAAAGGAATCAGCGCTCAAACTTTTTGGTATCTTTACGCCACTCTGGTTCGTACTCCTCGTGCTCCCCGGCATCTCGAACGAGACGAACATGTGAGTACTCGTTATCCTTATGCTGCCACATTTCATTTCCTGTAATATAACTAAACAGCTCAGCATACTGAGGATAGTCGGGCTTTTCCACATAAGTCCATGTATTGTGACCTCCCTCCTCAACAAAAAGTTCATCGATATGGATTTCAGCACCATCTTTATCGGTATTCCTCTTAGTGAAAGAAAACATTGATTGAGCTTCTTCAGTACTGCACAAACGCCAGTCATCGAACCCGGCGAATTCTTTTTCATTAAGGGACTCGCAGTAATCCTGCGCTTCAAACCAGTTGATCCCGTATTTAAACTCTGCGTAAGAATCCGACTTCGCCCACATCAGATTACTGCGCGTATCACTAATAGTCCCGTCCCCATTATCTACAAATGCGGGAACATCCTCTTTGATTATCTCCTCTTCCTCTTCTTCCTCGGCGCCCCACTCTTCCTCACCAAGCCACTCGGTATTCAGTTCTTCATTCTCTTGGCCGAGCAAGTCTTCTGCGCCCTCTTCGGGTTCCTGCTCTTCTTTCAGGTCTTCATCAGACATAGACTGTACTCCTGATTGTATATCTTATTTCCTCTATCTTCAGTCAAACACTGCTGATATAAATCGTTTCTTCATAAATCCCTAACGAGCCTAGCCGAGGTTCCAGTAGTTGAAACAACCTTATCAACGCAAACCTCTTTGCCCGTAGGGTAATAGCTTTTCCAAGCATAGGAATCGTAGCGTGTCTCAGAGGTCCAGTAGCTACTTTCACCGCCCGCCTGATAATTCGATACCTTCCGTTCCTTTTTCTGAACTGTACTTAAAAATATTCTTTGATATGTTTCTTTATTCTTGAAAAGAGACCGAACTTCACTTTTTGTAGGAAGTCTCCAGTCATTATGTCCAAGATAGTTCTGCTCATTACAGGCATTTACGTAAGCTTCTGCCTCCTCCCAATTAAGCCATTTGCCGAGCTCTTGCCTGGAATCGCGACCCAACCATTGCAAATCGTTATCTGCATCAGAAATTGTGCCATCACTGTTATCTTTATACGCACACTCGGCCAAACCCATCAGAATACCCCCTCATTATTTATCACACCCAAAATTAGAGGATTAATCTTTACGAAATCAGCCTCTAACAAGAAAGTGCAGCTCCAATAAAGCAAACTCAGCCCCAAAGCCGATTGAATTTTCAAGGTTAATGAATACTAAGCTACCATCCAAAAGTTTGATTTTCAAGCCCAAAGCCTTGAAAACCGAGTACTGTGCAGACAAGCATTGTTTGTTAAATTAGCGCCAACCACCGCCTTGGCTAATCATATCTTGCACCTGAGGAACGGCAGTAATATTAAGGCGGCTATTATCAAATTCGCCACGAACAAAACGGACACTAGTATTTAATGTGTCACCAGATTCCTTGTGTCCTCCTTTTCCACTATTAAAGGAATAACAATAAGCCGTCATGGTTCCTCGAGTATGAGAAGTCCACGTATCGTAACCGCAGCCTGGTGTAAAAGCGGGATCGATATGAATATCATAACCATATTTATCTTTAACGGATTTTTGCTTATCAAACAAACTATGCGCCTCACGCTTAGTAGGGAAACGCCAATCGGTATAACCGGCAAAAGATTCCGAGTTAAGTTTATCCCTCAGTCTTTTGGCATGGAGATAAATCAAAAATTTTTTCAGCATCAAGAATGAGTCTTCTTGCAGCCACATGAGCTTGGTCCATGTATCGGTAACGGTACCATCTCCATTATCGACAAACCGTTGTTCGGTCATCTAAAACTCCCATTAAAATTCAGAGGACAAAAACCATCTTATCTTCGTGAGGGT
>DTRI01000248.1 GCA_012966015.1 Flavobacteriales bacterium
GTACCGTTTGATATCATTTATGAACTCCCGGATGCCATTCCAGAACCAGAGCCCTTCGAGGACGAGGAGCCCGGCACCGTTAAGGTAACCTTTAACGCCGCGCAATTGACTACTCAAATTATTCGAGTAAGGAAAGGGTTGAATATGTACGGGCGACTTTTAAAAGTCTATCGTTCAATTGGCGAAGGAAATGCATATTATAAAGCGGATAGAACTATTTTTAACCTTGAGGACTATGGTGACGCAGGCTTCCTAGGAAACGGCATCCTGCATTCCCTTATGAATGATCTTGAAGGATTCCTAGATGCTAAGGGTTATAAACTGCCCGGGCATTTCCTCGGCGCATTTAATAGCGATCGCCTGGTTACAAAAATTAAGTTTGTGTTCGAGGATTATGAATTGAAATCCATGAGGATCTGGACGGTTGAGTGTGGAAACAAGCCTCACTACCTTTCTAAAAAGAAACTTAAACCCCTACGAGTCCAGGGTCCATGGAAAGATAAAACAGCAGTAGCTTATTTTGCTCAATTGCCAAAAATGGCGCGCGCCTTCAATGCGAGAGTGCAGATTCCTTGGCAAGACTTTATTGAAGAATATACATACCCAAAAGTGTTCTTCGATATAAAAGAAGCCAATACAGATAAAACAATAACGTCATGTGTGACAGATGCACTAGCTGATGAATTCAAAGAGCTTGGTCAAGACATTTTAGATAAAACATTCAGCATCGGTGACGGAATTGCGTATTTGTGGAGAAAATCCATTTGCCGCGACAGCATTAATGAATCTTTGTCGGATGACTTCTTGGGTGGTTTATATCCCGGCGAAGGCACGATGGATCTGACAAAGGTATGTGGAATGGCATCGGAACAAGCATTTGGAAAATTATCTAAAGATGATAATGTATTCGTCATGTTGTGTATGTCTGTGATTGCATCCTCCTCCAACCTAGGGTCTGTATCTTCAATGATGGCAACCATGTATAAGTTTGGATTCCAGAGAATGAAAATATGTGGGCTATTTGACTTACTCCAATCTTCTATCCAATGTTTGACTGGTGGATTAACTCTGGATGAAGCGCTATCAAAAATGTTAATGGCGGCACTATCGAACATGGGGATTGAACAGTTTGGAGATCTTTTCGGTGGATTACCAGAACACAAGCAACGCGAACTTGGAGCAATGGTAGAAAAGCAGCTTAAAGAAGGCACCTTCTTTTCGGGCACAGGCCGCATTCAAAAACCTTGGGAAGTTCAATCGGTTATTGATAAAGAGCGCGAAAACATGACGGAAGATAACTTCGAAGGCATGGTAGCCACACCCCACACCCACCGCCCCGTACCTGGCAAATATGAAAGAACCTTGGTTCAACAAAATGATGCCGCAGTATCTGGGCCTGACGGAATTCCGGTTGACAAGATCATGCAAGCATACGTTTTAGCACTTCTGGAATATTATAGCGACAATCTCTTTGAGTTGCTAGACGAATTAAATAAATTCCCCGGCGCGCAAATTATTGCCAACATCATTGGTATACTAGATTGTCCTCATCCACCTCTACTTAATCCCTCCTTCCCTGACTTCATAAAATCAATTATGTTTCCATTCTGTACTACCATGGGAGAGTTTACGCTTCCTCGTCTTGAAAACCCTCTCCAGTCTTTCCCGGATTTCGCTGATATCACCGCATTTATCTGGTGGGCGGCTAAGATTAAAATAAAGCAGCTCGTTTATAAAATTCTGATGATTCTTATGGCTAAGGTTTGTGAATTAATTGGAAACGCCATCTGTAAAGCTCTTGAGCTTGGTGGCGCCATAGCTGCATCTCTTCCTGGAGCTATTGCCGGCACCGCTGACTTGACACAAGTTATTAAAGACACCATTTGCGGGACGGACGCAGATGACAAACAAGTAGAAGACACCATTTTAGATCTCATGAGCCAGCTTGGACTAGGATCCGCTGCGTTTGCTAACCGCGATAGAACACTTCAATTCGGCTTAGATCTTTCATCGTCGGTTACAACAGCAGAACTGACAAATGCACTTCTTGGGAACCCCTCTCCGATTTTCTTAGAAATAGCGGATCACCTGATTGAGTACGAATACCCAGAGTTTAGAAGTGGAATCCAAAATAGAACCGCAATCGGGAGGTTCTTCAAGAACATTGGTAATCTTATCCCAGTCGAGGCCCGGGCGCAACTTGAAGACGCAGCTAACAAAAACATCTGGGCTGCCCCAGAGGGCGAAAATATCATGCCGGCAAACCCCTCCATGTGTTCTACCCCCGAACAGATTGAACAATTTAAAGCTTTGCGTTGCGAGTTGCTAGAAGGCAGAGCTACACCTGAACAATGTCATGAGATGTTCTGTAATATCCGCGAAGGAACTTTGGAAGATTTGGGCGACTTGTCTGATATCCTACAAGGGGGCTTAGGTAACCATATTCTAAAGAATATGCCGCCGCTGGTTAGCGAACCCGGCTGTGATGACGGAATATTCCCTTATGAATCTCCCGAGATGACACAGCTAGGTATTTTTGTTCTCACTGGAGATCTTGAAATGCTTAAGATTGATTACAGCAAAGATATGTTGGGTAATGGTAATATTTGGAATAGTGATTCTCAATGGGGATTTATGAACCTAATGTTGTCGGACACTCAAGGGTTTGCTCTTTCTAGCCACCACTCCAAGACATCAAATTCAAAAAAATATGTAAACTACGCAACCAATCTGCCAAACGGCGGAGAAACA
>DTRI01000249.1 GCA_012966015.1 Flavobacteriales bacterium
CACATTTTCACCAGTCATTTCGCCATGCAACAATTATCCGTTCGTCAGAACACGCTTCATAAAATTTCTATATCGGATCTCCCCTTCCGAAAATGGTTGTTCTTGCTCGCTTCCAAGGGCTTTTTCCACCATGCGAACCTGCTTGATAAGCTTCTTAAAGTAATCTAGAGAAATTGATGATTCATGGTCAATACCTTTCAAAGCTCTATCAAGACAAATGTGCTTTTCAACGGATATTGCACCGAGCGCCGTTGATATAATGATGGGTGATATTATTACTAAGGATAAAATAGCTTTTAAAAGATCTGAGGGCGCCCTATCCCAGGAAGAATTAAGTTCTGTTCTTGGTCAAAAAGCTAAAATTCAGGTAAATAAGAATGAGAATATAACTAGGGAAGTGATCTGATGCAAATGGTAAACAAAGAGAAAATAGGGATTCTAATAGCCGTGAGAATGAAGTCGGAGAGACTGGCTAGCAAGGCATTTGGCGATATCGTAGGGAAGCCCGTCATAGTTCATCTGATTGACAGAATGAAGCAGGTACAAAATGCAGGTAAAATAGTATTGTGTACCTCCACCCATCCTGATGATCAAGTGCTTCTCGATGTAGCGGAGCAGGAAGGTATACTGAAATTTGCAGGCTCAGAACTAGATGTCATGGAGCGGTTCATTGAAGCCGCCGTCGCCAATAATCTAGAATATGTCGTTCGGGTGACTGGTGACAATCCATTAACGGATCCTGCAAATATTGATCAGCTGATCGAGGAGCATATTGAGGGTGACTTTGATTTTTCAAAATCTGAGTATTTACCTCTGGGAGTGAATGCGGAGGTTATTTCCTTGACAACACTTGAAAAGGCACATTCAATGGCTTTGGATACCAATCTTACTGAGTACATGACCTCTTACCTAAAACGACCTGATATTTTTAAGGTGCATTCCCTTGAGAATACTGAGTCATTCTATCAAGGGCGCGGCTTGATTCGGCTTACGGTAGACTTTGATGAAGACCTGCAGGTGATGAAGCATATTTACGGAGCGTTATATGAAAATAACCCAAACTTTACGATTGGGGAAGTCCTGGAGTTTATTGATGACAACCCTGATATCATGAAGATTAATGATAATATGTTGGAAATTCCCCTGCCCAAAATCAGATTTAGCAATGAAAAGGAATACACAAAGAAGATCGTAATTCTTGGCAGAGATCTATCTGGGGCGAATGCCGAACGGATTAACCAACTTCGAGAGTTGGATGAATATGAGATTACGGGATTTGTTTATTATCAATCCAATCTCCAATATAGCCTAGTGGATGGAATCCCTACGATCGGTGACTGCGAGCACATTGAAAGGTTAAAGATTGACGCCGATTATTTCTTTTTGACATTTGAGGAGGATGAATTGAGGAAGAGATTTCAAAGGCAACTGATTAATAAGGGATTGACAGAGGTTGTTATTGAAGCATAATATTCGGTGATTGAAAGACGGTTTTAGAATTTCACGCTTTCTTCGAATTACTGATGCAACTTCTAGTTATTGATGATTCGCATAATATAGTGGCAGGGAAGACAGTAGTTAATAAAAATTTGCGGGTAACTGCCCTTGAGGAGTTTTGGGGGAATGAATACCCAGAGTCGATCTACTTGTGGCAGGGAGCCAAGCATGAATTGACCATACAGGAGATTATAAATCACCGTGTGCCAACTCTGGATGATGCGTTTTCAACAGGCGATCAGATGAATGAGGCGCGGGATCATTGCCAGGAGCTCTATTTCAGGCTATTACCAGTTTTATCAAGCAAATTGAATGATATCCACAATACTGAATACGGAGATGCCTTCTGGACAACCGCTCTGGGATACTGGTTGTATAGACATATTTGCATAACCTATGATAAGTATATTCATCTTGAACAGGTGGATATCGACAACTCAAGCCTTGTACTTCTTGATGAGAGGAGTTTCACCGTCCCTAGCGACCATGGTGAATATCTGCGCTGTTTTTCCAGTGATTTTGGAGTTCAGCAGTTGGTTAGCGCCTATTGTTATCTTTTTGCAACGAAGGACTTTCCCAAATTGAGAAGAAAATTCGTGTTTGAATCGGATAACCCTATTGACAAAAAAAACCTGGTACAGCGGGTTCTCAAATATGTCATGTGGAAATTCAGTAAAGCCATGCGACGATTGAGAACCATGGCAACCGTGCAGGAAAAATTAAATCAATCAAAGGAGCCATCTGTAAACGCTGTGGTTGCTCTCTGCGGTTTGCACTATATCGAATCTATTTACACTGGCTTGGTGAATAAATCGAAAGGACTGATAAAGAACAATAACGCACCGGCCCTTAGCAGCAGTTTACGCAAAGTTAATCTGGAAAAGAGGCGGAAGCTAGCTCAAATCGAGTCAGCAGATAATTTCTATAAATATTTTTTTCAAACTCTGGTACATTGTTTCCCAAAAAGAGTATTGGAGCAGTTTCCCGAACTATGTAAAGCATATCAAGCGGACATTAAAAAGAAAATGTTCAAATACATTGTGTCTGAGGATTGGATTAGCAATTTGAATAATTCCATTTACATCGCATTGGCCCAGAACGCGGGGAGTAAGTTCATATGTCATGAGCATGCTGCTTCGCAAGTTTTGTTTGAGAAAAACATGCTATGGATGGATTACCTGGCGGCCGATAGATTTATTTCTGTAGGATGGGGAGGAAAGGATGAAAAAACGATTAAAGGAGGCTTATGCAGCAAAGAAATAGTGGAATACGTGCGCGACCCAGGTAAACAGGAGATTCTGTTCCTAAGCCACATCAGGTTTCCATATTTGATGGTGTTTACAGGCTATCACATGGCAAATAGCTCATATGTATCTGATTTAAGTAATGTTTATGATTTTATTCATTTGCTCCCCATCCATTTAAAAAATAAGTTCAAGCTAAGACCAAGACGGTTAAAATATTTCTGGGATACTGAGCGTACATGGGATATACAGGGGGGAGAGATAAAAGTAGATCATGGATCATACTCGGAAAGTCTGGATAGTGCCAAGGTGATTGTGATTGACCACCTCTCAACAGGTTTTGCGGAAATTTTATTACGTGGAGTACCCTTTATCGTAATTCATAACGAGGACATCCATCCAATTGCGGATAAATATCAATTGATACTTGATGAGTTATCTAAATGCAATGTTTTTCACGGTACAGCCAAGTCTGCCGTTGCTCATCTTGAAAAAATATATGATGATGTTGATGCGTGGTGGAATAGTAAAGAGGTGCAAACGTCTGTGATTAGGTTATTAGCTGAAACCCTGGGTCCTCCATCACGAAGCAGTGACTATTTATTATCATTACTAAATTGACAAACTCTCAATTGAATTCTCCTATTACCATTTCCTATAGTTTCCTGATAGGTGATTTGTTCCACTACGGGCACCTACGGATGTTGCAGGCAGCAAAGGAGGAGGCCGATTTGCATATCTGTGGAATAATTACAGATGACGTTGCTAGTAAATGGATCAATCCGCTTATCTCAAATTATGAAGAGAGAAAGAAAGTGATTGAGCAAATTCGATATGTAGATGAAGTCTGTGCCCAAGATACAATGAACCCTACTGCCAATCTGAAAGCCATCCATATGCGCTTTCCCAAGGCCAAAATATTACTAATGCAAAGTCACCACATGGGAGGGACCGTCCTAGGTGCCAGCTTTGTTAAAAAAATAGGTGGTGACGTGGTCGATCGAAATTTCTATGAAAATCTGTCACGAGAAACTATCGCAACCGCTTTTCACGAAGCTTTTTCCAGTCCAAGTGCATCAAACTCGGCTGATAATCGGGATATCAAGCTCGTTGAGTCCGGGATATTAGCAAATCAGTTCACCACCAAAGCCAATACACTTGTTAACCTTAAAAACCGACTAAAGAACGCACATATTGAAAAGGAGTATGTTTTAACTGTAGCTCAGTGGAATAATGACCCTAAGTCGGTTATTGCCAGTATTCAGAACTCCTTCAAGGGCAATGTTGTGATCCGAAGCTCAAGTCTTAATGAGGACTCTGTGAGTTTTTCTAACGCCGGATTCTATGACAGTATTCTAAATGTGGATGTGAAAAGTCCAGGCAAGATCCGTAACGCGATCAAGAAAGTGGTTCTTAGTTATACCAGTGCTAAGGATGACTCTGAAGAGAATCAGATTCTGGTCCAAAAACAGACGGATAATATAGCATACAGTGGAGTAATATTTACCAGAAATCTTTGGACGAATAACCCGTACTACCTGATTAATTATGATACTTCTGGTACCAAAACAGACGGGGTTACGGGAGGAACTGCCAATAATAAGATTGAAATATTTCGTGATATTAAAGCAAGTACAATTGATGAACCGTGGAATGATCTTTTGCAAGCTGTCCAGGAAATAGAAACCTTCTTCGAGGGCATTGCACTGGATATTGAATTTGCAATTAAACGGACAGGAAAAATAGTCATATTTCAAGTGCGCCCTTTAGCTGCGAATTCAAAGTTCTGGACATCCGATAAGGAAAGAGTTTCGTCAAGAATCTTTGAGGTAGAGCGAAAATACCGCGATCTTCCTAAGCAATCAGCTAAACTGAAACGTAATGTCTGTTTAAGTGATATGGCATTTTGGAACCCTGCTGAGTTAATTGGGGATAGGCCCAACACATTGGATTATACATTGTTCAACCATTTGATAATGAAATCTAATTGGAATTCGGCCTTAGTACAAATGGGGTATTCAAAGGTCGAAGGGGGGTTGATATCTTCATTAGCCAATAAACCCTATATCATTGTTCCTTTTGCAATAGAATGCCTTCTGCCAAATTCTCTATCACAAGGGTTAAGACAGAAACTGCATTCTCAATACTTGAAAAAACTTAAGGAAAACCCTCAGATACATGATAAAGTTGAATTTGAACTAATTGATAGCTGCCTTGATTTTAACTTTGAAAGAAGAATTGGGGAACTTAAAAAGGCTGGTTTATCTAACAAAGAAATCAAGGAACTTCATACGTCGTTACAGGGGCTTACCAATAAGGTTCTGGGAGGCTTTCCTGAGATGCTTGCTGATGATTTGGCCTCAATCAATCAATTGGAAGCGAACTTCCATAAAATTACGGAAAGAGCTGCCAAAACAGCTGATTGGAAGGCCAAACTTGGCTATGCTAAAGAGTTAATTGATGACTGTCACGTACTTGGTGTGCCCCAGTTTATAAGAATGGCGCGATGCGCATTTATTAGTGGATCATTGTTACGTAGTTTGGTTAGCACCAAGGCGGTTGCTCAAGCTGATATAGACAAATTTATGAGATCAATTTCCACTGTGGCAACCCAGATTGATGTGGATTTCTCCAAGATGCGTAGGGGGCGAGTGAAATTGAGGAAGTTTATGGAAACCTATGGGCATCTTAGGCCAGGAACATATGATATCACTAAGTTACCATACACAAAAAATCCAAGCTACGTCAAAAGTTCAGGTAAGGTTAACCAAAAATTGACCAAATCAACTATGGCCAAACCTTTTAGCAAGGAGAAGTTGCATGAAAAAATGATCAAAAGGTTGCACTCAGCGGCCAAAAAAGAGAGGCTAACCTCATCAGGTGAGGATATTTTACGCTTTATAATAACATCCATCGAGAATCGTGAGTATTTCAAGTTTGTGTATACGAAGAATATCAGCTCAGCTCTGGAACTCATTGCTGATGTCGGCAACTATTTTGGATTGACTCGAGCGGACATGGCGCACCTTAACTATTATTCCATCATTGGATTAACGGATCACTGTAATCGCGGTGAACTTAAAAACATATGGCACAACTTACTGGAGAGTCGTCGAGAGGAAAAGAGGTTGAATAACATGGTATCGCTACCGCCAATTATCTTCTCTTCCAGAGATATTTTTGTCGTACCGTCATATATTTCTACTCCGAATTTTATAACTGATTCAAGTGTGGAGGGAGATGTCGTTTCTCTTGATAACGGAAAGCCATCAAGTAATATCGAAGAGAAAATTGTGATCTTGGAGAAGGCAGACCCTGGTTATGACTGGATATTTACAAAAAACATTAAGGCACTTATAACCAAGTACGGTGGAGCAGCATCTCATATGGCGATAAGATGTGCAGAATTTAATATTCCAGCAGCAATTGGATGTGGGAACCTTATATATGACAATATTGTCAATTGTAATAAACTAGTGATTAGTTGTAAGAACAAAACAATAACACCGCTTCAATAGATGAATCTCATAGTTACCCAAAGGCATACTGAAAATGAATATGGAGACTGGACAGATAGTCTGGAAAATGCGTACGTAAGTACGTTTGAAAATGCAGGATTTACCCTGTTCCCAATATCCAATTCATTTGGAAGTGTTGAATCCTTCTTAACAAAAGTTGATTATCATGGCATATTGCTGACGGGTGGGGGTGATGTTGGTGTTGACAAGACCCGGGGAATTGGACCAAACCAAAGAGATCAATTGGAATTTTCTTTATTGGAGTATGCGGTAAAGCTCAAGGTTCCAGTTTTTGGTATCTGTAGAGGTATGCAAAGTATAAACTCGTATTTTGGTGGTGATCTCGAGCGAAATATCAGGGAATTGGATCAAAATAATGTTCATGCCACACCTAGCAGACATCAGGTGAGGATCTTTGACACCAAAGTTGTTTCAGAGCTAAATGGGGACAAGAAAGTTGAAGTTAACTCCTATCACGACCATGGCGTTACGATTGACGGAAAAGGAGAAAAATTGAGTGTCTTTGCCTTCTTTGAACCGCTTAATCTCGTAGAAGGCTTGTACCATGAGGAATTTCCGATTGCGGCAGTGCAATGGCATCCTGAGAGGGAGGAGAGATTGCAACGGATAGACTCAATACTTCTGGAGGCGTTTAAGAACAAAGAACTTTTTTGGAAGTAAGATGAAGGCAATTATTCTGGCAGCAGGAATGGGGACCAGGCTCGGTAAGTACACTGAGAATTTACCAAAGGGGATGCTCGAGTTCAACGGAAAGGCACTCATTGAATGGCAGGTGTTAAAGTTGAGAGAAGCTGGAGTCACAGATATTTCAATTATTACGGGATACATGGGCGACAGGATCAGGATCTCTGATGTGACATACTTTCACAATGAGAATTTCGCCACTACCAACATGGTCGAATCGTTGATGTGTGCTCGAGAGATTTTGAATGACGATGTTCTGGTCGCGTATGGTGATGTGATATATACGTCGAAACTGGCACAGTTGGCAGTACATTACGACGGAGATATTGGCGTGGCAGCTGATAGATCGTGGCGGAATTACTGGATAGCAAGGTACGGAACAACGGAAGCTGATTTGGAGTCGTTAGCTATAGAGAATGGGAAAATTGTGGAGTTGGGATTACCTCGAGAAGAATCATCAGGTATCGATTTTAGATACATAGGCCTGATCAAGTTTTCGGCAATGGGAATGCGCAAGGCACTCGAAATCTACGATAAGAAAAAAGATAAAAATGAGCATTGGGTTCAATCAGGTAACGAGTTTAAACAGGGGTACATGACAGACCTCCTCAACGAAATTATTATCGAGGGAGAAGCCGTTTCCCCAATCGTTACTGACGGAGGATGGATGGAGTTTGACACTGTCGAAGACTATGAAGTTATGCTCAGAGAGCTTGAGAATGACGCGATTGCTCAGGGGTTCTTTTAGATGGTCGAATTTATGTCAATGGAAGAAATACATAAGATATTGAAGTATCAGTTCGCGTCGATAGATATAGAAGGCTTCATCGGAGGTTTTGAAGCGGACAGGCGAGAGGCATGCTTGTCTCAATTTGAGTTCGATCTTGATGTTGCATCCTCTGTTGAGCCTGAATATGAGGCAGAACAATATTGCCTTAGTTTGGTATCAGCTGAGTTAAGTATTGAAGGTGGATTTAGAACCAAGGAATTCTTTGCTCACTGTTTCAATAATTTGGTCAACGGAGATGCTCTCCAGATTGATTCGAATACTACGGTGGATAAACTTCAGAAGAAATTCGAGATTTTTCATCGCATTTATTCAAGATATAATGAAGACGTAAGAAAGATATCTGATGGTTACCAAGATGCAGAGATGTACGCTTTGATGGCTATAGTTCTGTTACTTAGATACCGGCATTCGAATAATTTTAATGACCTAAATACTGCAATTAAAATCAACGATATTTTGCTGTTTGCAGATTGGGATTTGAGCTCTAATGGAAAGAGCCTTATTCGTTCATCCGTTAGGTTGGAGCACACAATATTGAAGGAATTAGATTTTTAGCTAAATAAGGTGAATCAGAAAGTCAACATCGGCGTCCTACTATGGCCATCAATTCGAAGTATAGCTTATTTGAACATATTCAATGATCTCGGTATAGCGCCCAGTGAAATTTACTGGATGAATAACGGGCCGATCAGAAATTTGAATGAGGTGATCTGGGAATCTGAAAAGTACAACTACGCTGAGGGATTCTTTGATGCATCTTTTGACATTGATGCCTTTATAGAGGACAATATAATTTCGGTTGATAAATTGGACACTTCTGATGTGAACAGTGTGGTGGTGCAGGAAACGGTTAAAGCGGCAAACGTTGATTATATTCTCTTTACTGGTGGCGGTATCCTGAATTCGGAAACTTTGGGATTGGGTAAGCAGTTTATTCATATTCACCCTGGGACACTTCCTGGATTTCGTGGAAGCACGTGTTTTTACTACAGTATTTTGGCTGAGGGTTCACTCGGTGCCAGCGCTATATTTATGGACCCTAATATTGACGTAGGAGGTGTAATAGAGAGTGTGGATTTCAATATAAATTATCCTATTGAGGCTGATCAACCATTGTTTGTGGATTATGTTTTGGATTCGTTTATTCGTGCTCAAACACTTAGGAAGGTGCTTCTGTCATACAAGGCGAACAAGGTATTGGACGCTCAGGAGCAACCAAAATACGAGATGCCAGCATACTATGTGATGCATCCACTTCTAAGACATAAATCAATCAATAAAATGAGGTCAATGGTGAATTATGAGCAACCATTGGGAATTAATCAGTTAAGTTAAAATGAGCAAAGAGAACTTTTACGGGAAAAACGTGCCCAGCACCGTTTCTTATCTGGAATTCGGTTCAATGGATTTTGACAATGGAAAAAAGAGTATTTGGGATTTTAGAGTTCACGACAAAGCATATGATTGGCTAATGCTCTCTAGATACGCGAATGATATGATTGCCTACGTTCGGATGAGCGAAGAGCTCGCGAATGACAATCTCCAAGGTGTTTTTGATGTATATAATGAAGAGATGCATCATGATGATGATGCCAGTATAAACCTATCAAAACTATTGGCACTAAGCATTTCAAAGAATGCTAATGGTGATGGCCCAGTCTCGTTTTTTGAGATCGGTCAAACGATTTATGGATGCATCGAGGGCATTAAATTCTACCAGGAACTACTAGAAAAACAATATATAGTACTTGATGAAATCAATCTTAAGCAGGTGAACTGGCATGGAGTGGAGATTGACGCCAATCCCTGCCCCACGAAGTTCCTCAAAAAACCTTCGATGCTTGTCTGGTTCTTCTCGTGTATGCAAACGAATCACGTACAAGTGATAGCTGGAACTATTTTCCGGCAGTACGACGGTACGCTTAAGCGGAAGATTGGCCAGAAGATCGTCGTATCGTTTGGCCAGTACGTTGCGGCGTTCCACAAATTCCTTCAACCTTGCCAACTGGCTCAGTCCCAAAGCAGCATGGATGTCAGTCATGCGATAGTTAAAACCAAGATCCTGCTGCTCATAATACCATGGCCCTTGAGATTCCTGTTTAAAACGGTCTTC
>DTRI01000250.1 GCA_012966015.1 Flavobacteriales bacterium
CAAATACTAAGGGTATTTAACAAATATCCGAAAAAGTCATTCAATTACAAACAGCTGGCCAAACAGCTTGGGATTTCCAGCTTTGAGCAAAAAGCAGGGCTAGAGGGAGCTCTCAATCAAATGGTCAACAAGAAGCTCCTGATAAAACCCAGGCCGGGTAATTTTCAAATTGTGAAGAACAAGAAGAAGAATGAATCATTTACTGACCGATCGGTTACTGGAGTAATTGATATGATCGCCTCAGGAGCTGCATACGTATCTCTTGAAAATTCGGACACGGACATCTATATCCCGAAAGACAAAACATTTCACGCATTGCACGGCGATACTGTAGAAATTCGATTGACCTCATCCACATTAAGAAGGCCCGAAGGAAAAGTGGTTAAGGTCATACAACAGGGCAAGTCTCACTATACAGGTATTTTAAATGTTTCCAAAGATTTTGCTTTTCTAGCTACAGATAGTCCAAAAATGCCCACGGACATATTCGTCCCATTAGGCAAGCTTAAGGGCGCTAAATCAGGACAAAAAGTGCTGGTCAATATTATGAATTGGCCCGAAGATGCCAAAAATCCAATTGGGGAAGTGGTGGAGATTTTTGGGATGGCGGGGGATAATGACGCAGAAATAAATGCCATTCTTCATGGTCATGAACTGCCCTCCTCATTCCCCAAAAATGTCGAGCTGGTTGCAGCACAAATAGATACTTCCATTAAATCGGCGGAAATAACGAAGCGTAGAGATTTTCGAGGGGTAGCAACATTTACCATTGACCCGGAAGATGCCAAGGATTTTGATGATGCATTGTCAATCCGCAAGAAGGCCAACGGGCTTTGGGAGGTAGGTGTTCATATTGCAGATGTTTCGCACTATGTTGTTCCAGGATCCAAAATAGATCAGGAAGCATACACAAGAGCTACGTCAATCTATTTGGTAGATCGCGTTATTCCCATGCTTCCAGAAATTCTCTCAAATCAGGTCTGCTCACTCAGGCCCAATGAAGATAAGCTTTGCTTTTCGGCTGTCTTTGACATTGCTGATAACAGTGAAATTCAAAGTCAGTGGTTTGGGAAAACAATTATTTCGTCTGACAGGAGATTCACCTACGCCGAAGCACAACAACGAATTGAAAACGGCAAGGGGTCCTTTAATGAATCGATTAACACGCTAAACCGTTTGGCGGTGAGCCTGCGCAAAAATCGCTTTGAGAAAGGGTCCATCGAATTTGATAAGGTAGAGGTGAAATTTCAATTGGATGAGAAGGGAAATCCCATTTCTGTTGCTCCAAAATTTCAATTGGATTCTAATAAATTGATAGAGGAGTTTATGCTTCTGGCCAATAAGCGTGTAGCGGAATTGATTGGAAAACACACCAATCAAAAAAAAATCCGGCCATTTGTTTACCGAATTCATGATAGCCCGGATCCGGAAAAACTCAAGGCTTTTCAATTATTTATTAAGCAATTTGGCTATGAAATGAAAATAGGGAGCAGGGAGATGATCACAACTACCATGAATGCCGTATTAACAGCCGTTAAGGGAAAGCCAGAGGCTAATCTAATCGAAACATTGGCGATAAGAACTATGGCTAAAGCAGTGTATACCACTAAAAACATAGGTCATTACGGTCTTTCCTTTGCATATTATTCGCATTTTACTTCTCCGATTAGACGGTATCCCGACCTCATTGTTCATAGGCTGCTGGAAACATATTTAAAGAATGGCGCACCAGAAAACTCATTGTCATTAGGACTGGAAGATGACTGCAAGCATTGCTCGGAACAGGAGCGCAAGGCTGAGGCGGCAGAGCGCGATTCAATCAAGTATAAACAAGTTCAATTTCTGCAAGATCGTGTTGGTCATGAATTTACAGGTGTGATTTCAGGAGTCACAACTTTTGGGTTTTTCGTAGAGCTTATAGACAATAAATGTGAAGGGCTGGTAAGAATAAGCAGTCTTGATGATGACCATTACACCTTCGATAAGGACAACTTTTGCTTGAGAGGCAGGCGCTACAAGGACACTTATAATCTTGGGGATAAAGTTGATATAGTAATAAAGTCAGCGGATGTGATTAAAAAGCAATTGGATTTTGTGATTGCATAAAAAAACCCCAGCTTTCGCTGGGGTTTAACCAATCAACAAACGATCAAAATGAAAAAAGCAATCACTCTTTATTCGCAAGATTCCGTTCAAGCGCCTTAGCAGACTTATCAAGCTGCTCGTCCAAAGACACCCCCTGGGCGCCTGAATTAGCTTTGATCATGTCATTGATTATATCAATCTCCACGTAGCTCCCCTTGCTACCCTTTCGTACAGCAACGAGGCTATTCCCCACTTTTAGATAATTCTCTTTCTTTAATTCCATATTATACATCGTAAGAACGGTGTCCAGCTTACTTTTTATTGCCCACTTGCTATAGGGTCCATCAAATACTGATTCCAACATATCCAGAGCCTCTGCTGTATCACCAGTCATTTTACCATCTTCATTGCTAGAACCGCAAGAAGCCATTATTACGATAACCATTACTGCTATAAAGTTTTTCATGTGCGTGTGTTTTTGCTTGTGATTGTGATTGTGATTGTGATTGTAATGCTTATGCAAGTATAATGGTTCAAGACGATAGATAGGATGTTATTTAGACCAGCGTGGGATTTAAGCCGACCAAGGGTTTTCATTCTACGCTATAAAATTTTGCATTTATAGCTAATG
>DTRI01000251.1 GCA_012966015.1 Flavobacteriales bacterium
TATTCTCAGATTGGGGTGAGGAATAAAGTGGTTAAAAATAAAAAGCCATTACGTGTAGGTATCGCTGGTTTTGGTCTTATAGGAAAACGTCGTAAGGACTGCATCGATCGTAATCCCCATTTGCGTTTAGTTGCAGTGTGCGATAAGGCCTTTACAGAGCAGTGTGTGGTCGTCGATGGCATTCTTTGTTATCATGATTACAATCACTTGCTGAAAGAAAATCTTGATGTTCTTATCGTTTGTATGTCTAACGATATTGCTGCGGAAGTAACAACCATGGGCCTCAAGTCTGGCTTGCATGTTTTTTGTGAAAAACCACCAGGTCGCAATATAGAAGATATTGTGAAAGTCATCAGCGAGGAACGTCGGCATCCTAACCTTAAGCTTATGTATGGTTTTAATCATCGTTACCATGAGTCGGTGCAGGATGCTCTAAGGATTTTGGAGTCGGGAGAGCTTGGTAAAATCATTAATATGCGTGGCATATATGGAAAATCAAAGCTCATTACATTTAACCAACCGGTCTGGCGAACCAAACGAGAGATTGCTGGAGGAGGAGTTTTGTTGGACCAGGGAATACATATGGTGGATCTTATGCTGTTATTCGCAGGTGAATTCACCGAAGTGTATAGCTTTATTTCTAATAGCCGCTGGGGGCATAATGTTGAAGATAACGCTTATGCTATGATGCGGACTTCAGATGGGATTGTTTGTATGCTCAATTCCTCGGCAACGCAGTGGAGACATCGGTTCAATCTTGATATTAATTTAGAGCGAGGAAGCCTTATTCTGGGAGGAATACTTTCTGGAACCAAGAGCTACGGCGCCGAGACTTTGACTGTGGTACGCGCTGACCCAGACAATGATCAAGGTGATCCCAAGGAGCAGGTAACACGCTACAATCAAGACCCATCATGGGATGCAGAAATCGCCGTTTTTACTGAATCTATTCTAAATGATAGTCCTGTGCAAAGTAGTTCCTCCGAAGATGCTCTGCGCACCATGCAACTTGTTTTTAAAATCTATTATGCCGACGCTATCTGGAGAAAAAATTATAAAATTCCTAAACCAAACGTCTATGAATAATATTGATCGTATTTTTACAAAGGACCCGGTTGCATTTGCAGGGGCTTACTTGGAATATTTAAAATCTATTTTGTCACGTATAGATAACTCTGAAATCGGGCGCTTTATTGAAACGTTGCTTGACGCAAGAAAACGTGTTGCCACAATATTTTTTATCGGTAATGGTGGTAGTGCTGCTACTGCAAGTCACTTTGCCAATGATCTCGCCTATGGCACCAACGACTACGATCAACCATTTCGAGCAATCAGCCTAACTGATAATGTGCCTGTGCTTACCGCTCTCGGAAATGACTTTGGCTATGAAGATATTTTCCTCAGACAATTACAGGTTTTAGCAAAGAAAGGAGATGTGTTGGTTGGCATTTCCGCCTCTGGAAACTCAGCCAACCTAGTTAAAGCTTTTGACTATGCTCTGTCTGTAGATATCAAGACGGTAGCCATTACCGCTTTTGATGGGGGGGAAATTAAGACTCTGGCAGATGAAGGCATCCATGTACCCACTGAACCTCAAGAATATGGTCCCGCTGAAGATGCGCATATGGTACTGGATCATTTAGTTAGTGCCTATCTAATGCGGCTCATAAAGCATGCCTAAGTTGGAAGAACTGTTAGAGCTATCAAAGTCTATTGCAGCTCAGGCTGGGCAGAGCTTGCTATCTGGCTTGAATCAACATCATAAAAATTACTTTCATAGCGTAGATTATCCAAAGGAGATCAAGGCGTTAGCCGATATTGTATTGGAAAAGGAAATTCTTCAAGTTCTTGGTCTTAAAGGGCTCCCCATCTTAAGTGAGGAATCTGGCTATATTCCGGGTCAACAAGATTCCAAGTACTGGTTTATTGTTGATCCGCTGGATGGCACCTTCAATTTTGTTAAGGGATTGGGTCCATGTGCTGTTTCTATTGCTCTTTGGAAAGATCAGAAGCCGATCTTTGGAGTGATTTATAATATCGTAGATCGAAAGTTGATTTGGGGGGGAGCTGGCATTGGCGCATATTGTGATGGCCAACCTATTTCAGTTTCCAAGGTATCAATTAAGAATCAGGCTTCTATTTGCACTGGGTTTCCTGTTCGGTTAGACCTCGAAAACGAAACGGTTGTGCAATCTTTTTGGCGTATGGTAAGACTCTTCGCCAAAGTGAGAATGTTTGGTTCTGCTGCAGTTTCTCTCGTATATGTTGCAAGAGGAGTGTCAGACGTATACTTTGAAGAAAATATCATGCTTTGGGATGTTGCGGCAGGCCTTGCTATTGTTGAAGGGGCAGGAGGGACTTATGCTTTAAAAAAAACGAGTGTTGATTGGTCGTATAGAGTTTTTGCATCAAATGAGTGCCTATCTTCTGGCTTGGTTGATCTATTTTCCTAAATCAAGATAAAAAAACTTCCTAAACGAATTAAAAATTCAGAATCTAAAGTACTCTTGATTTTTTGGCCTCAAAGTCATACGGAAAATTTTAACTGAAATCTGATGTTTGCAAGAGGCTGGCTAAGTTCATTTCTTCAGGTTATTTTATATAACACGAGTTAGTCAAAACTGAGGACTGGAAGAACATGCTTGCTAGATTTTAATGAATATTTTTGGCGGTTCGCGCTAGAATGTTCGGCTTTGCTAAATTTATT
>DTRI01000252.1:0-24241 GCA_012966015.1 Flavobacteriales bacterium
GAGAAAACAATTCTCAATGAATTTGTCGCTTATGTTTCTCTGGGCGAGATGAAGAATACAGGAGTATTCTATTCAGAAAAATCGGTGATTATGTCCACATATATTCTCTGTGGATTTGCCAATTTCGCTTCCATTGGAATACAGATTGGCGGAATCGGAGCATTGGTCCCTGGTAGAAAAGGAGTCCTCTCGGCATTGGGTATAAAAGCGTTAATAGGCGGCACACTGGCCTCGCTGTTTACCGCGGTGTTGGTGGGAATGATTTTATAATTCAATAGCATGCAACAGTATCTCAATTTGATGAAGCACGTGCTGGAGAACGGCACCGAAAAGGGTGACCGTACCGGAACGGGCACCATGAGCACATTTGGGTATCAGATGCGCTTTGATTTGCAGGAAGGTTTTCCAGTACTTACCACAAAGAAATTACACCTACGCTCCATCATCTATGAGCTGCTATGGTTTATCAATGGAGATACAAACATCAAATTCCTCACCGACAACAACGTGCGTATTTGGGACGAATGGGCAGACGAAAATGGAGATTTAGGGCCCGTTTACGGACACCAATGGAGGTCCTGGCCGGGATACAATGGAGAAACAATTGATCAGATCAGCAATTTGATAGAACAGATTAAGAACAATCCCAATTCGAGAAGATTGATCGTGAGTGCATGGAATGTTGCGGATGTGGATCAGATGGCGCTCCCTCCCTGCCATTGCCTGTTTCAATTCTACGTGGCTGATGGGAAATTGTCTTGTCAGCTGTATCAGCGAAGCGCCGATATCTTTTTGGGCGTTCCTTTTAATATTGCCTCGTACGCTTTATTTACGATGATGATTGCGCAGGTTTGCGGGCTGGAAGCAGGTGAGTTCATCCACACCTTTGGAGATGCGCATTTGTATTCAAATCACCTGGAGCAGACGCACCTGCAGCTTGAGCGTACACCAAAGACACTACCGACCATGAGGATCAACCCAGAAGTTACCTCTATTTTCGATTTTAAATACGAGGATTTCGAGCTCTTGAATTATGATCCAGCGCCACATATCAAAGGGGCGGTGGCAGTTTGATTATTCAATGACGATCTCCATCATAGCAGCAGTTACCCAGAACAACGTGATCGGCAAGGATAACGACTTACCCTGGAGTTTGCCTGCGGATATGCAATTTTTCAAGGATACCACTAAAGGGCATCACGTGATCATGGGGCGAAAGAATTACCTGAGCATTCCCGAAAAGTACAGGCCGCTTCCCAACCGAACCAATGTAATTGTAACAAGACAAAATGATTTTGTTGCGGAGGATTGTGTCGTGACTCATTCAGTAGAGGATGCCATTGAAGCGGCAAAAGAGAGCGGAGAGGATGAAGCCTTTATCATTGGGGGAGGGGAGATATTCAAACAATCGTTAGAGAACAATCTGGTCGACAGAATGTATATCACAAGAATTCATACGGAGATAGAGGGGGATGTGTTTTTCCCTGAAATAGAACTCAATGTCTGGAAGGAAGTGAAAAGAGAAGATTGTGAAGCGGACGACAGAAACGAATACGCATATTCTTTTATCGTCTATGAAAAGAGTTGATTAACTCACTTCTTCATAAAGAAAAAGGTCCCCTTCTGATCATCAAAACCCTGGATAGGCCCGAAATTAGGAATCTGCCTGTTTTTGAAAAAGACTTCTTCCGTTAAATCTACTACCAGCTTTTCGATAGGAATGCATTCTGCACTGCTCGTGCTTAACATTTCGGCAAGCATAGCCGTAAACCTGGAATTCTCGAGGGCCTTGTCATACCCGGAGAAAGAAAGTGATTGTGCAGATCGTTTTCCCAAACCGTATCCATCTGTGCATCTCCTTATTACCATGGGTTCCGGAGCGCGGGTGTAAAATTTCGAATCTGCCTTGCAAGCCTCAGTGATTATAAGCGTATGCTGAAGTAGATTTATGTAAGGTTGCATTGCAGAAGCTAGCTCAGCACTGCTGATATAGGTTTCAACAGTACCTTTCTTTGCATCTGTAGGTATCCAATAGCTTGCTTGTCCTGAAATTGCCCCATGGCCAGCGTACCAGATTAGCAATGATTTTATCTTGTGGGTGTTGATCAGGCTTTTGAGCTCTGTCGTAAAAAATGCAAGCAGCTGCTTTTTGGATAGGTTTTGCTTATCAATGATTTTGTCAATCTGATATTTGCTTAGAGCACCTTTAATGAGTGATACGTCATTTGCTGGCCCATCAATATTATCAAATGCAGCATATTCCGAGTTTTGGATGAGTATTACCCAGGTAATGCCCATGGTGTCATCGTCCTCGGCTAGACTTGTGTTGCCCAGCAGAATTACTGCCATAGCTACAATAATTGTGGTGATTTTGCCAGCTAATCTCATGGTGGCCAAATATACTAAGAATTGAAGCTAGCCTCATACCCGTAACACCGCTCTAAGCGTTGGTACCGGTCCACACGGTGGTGTGGCAGGTATGAGGCTACCGTTTCAAAATCTTGAATTCCACCCTGCGATTTAGTTGTTTGCCTTTATCGCTATCATTACTTGCAACGGGCAGGGTTTCTCCATAGCCCACGGCTGTGAACCTGCCTGGATGCTGGCCTTTGGAAATTAAGTAATCCACCACAGCTTGTGCTCTTTCTTGAGAGAGCGTAAGATTATACTCATCAGATCCTTCATGATCTGTATTCCCGCTGATCTCCACAGTGATCGTGGGATTACCCTTGAGGAATATTACAACTCGATTTAGTTCAGGAAAAGAAGCTATTTTGAGCACGGATTTTCCAGATTCGAAGAAGATATTGTTTAGCCGAACAATTTGATTTACCTCAATAGGAGCCAGGTACAGATTTTTATTGAGTTCTCCATATTCTTTCATTCCGGTTAGGTCCACAAATTCGCTGACGGCATAATATCCCTTGGCCTTGGCACTAAAACCGTACTTCTTTCCAAAAGGCAGCACTATCTTATAATCTCCATTTACTGGCTCAGAGCGGGCAACGCCAAGTTCTTTTCCTTCAGGTAAACTTTCATAGGTAATCCTGGCCGAAATAGGCGCATTGGTCTTTGAGTTCAATACCTGGCCTGATATAAGTGCCACAGGATCCGGTTTTGCCAGTTCGGGCAATTTAATGCGAAAAATATCCTCCTGGCCCTCGCCTGATCTACTTGAGACGAAATACGCATAATCCCCGGAGGCTGGAATGGTGAAGTAGGAGTCCCAACCAGGTGAGTTTAATTTGGGTCCCATGTTTACCAATGGAGCCCATTTCGTCCAGGAGTCATCCAGGCGTTTGGTCATCCATATATCGGCGCCGCCATAGCCTTTATGTCCAACAGAAGAAAAATAGAATGTTTCTCCATCGGCAGCCAGGAAGGGGGAGCTATCGTCCGATGACGTGTTAATTGTTGGTCCCAGATTGGCTGGCCGGCTCCAATTGTTAGCGCTCATTCTTTTGCTCACAAAGAGGTCCCGTTTTCCATGACCAACCCTCATCTGGATAGACATAAAAAGCCAGTTACCATCGTTTGAGAGAAAATAGCTCACATAATCGCTTCGATTTTCGTATTTGTATATGTTCTGTTTTTTGGGAAAGGACCAGCCGTCTTTGGTTCTGTATGACATGGAGCATCCAGCTTCAGGCGTATCATCTCGGTTATATACATTGGCCAACAATAAGCTATTACCATCTGGGGTAATACCCTTAATAAAATTGCTGTTTTTATTGTTGAGCGGCCAACCCAGGGGCTTTGCTTCCGACCAGCTTTCATCTTCCAATAATGTGGATTTCCAAATCTCACCATCGTCTTCGGTTCCACCTGTATTTTCGGGGTGATTCATTCGGTTTATGTACAGCGTTTTTCCGTCGGGCGAAATTATCGGCGAAACATCCGTGTATCGGGAATTGACGTTGGGGCCTAGGTTTTCAGCATCTGCGTTAAAGCTCAGGCCCTGTGCAGAAGAAAAGAGTGGCAGTATCGCCAGGTATAGGAGTGCGAATTGAATCCTACTCAAGCTACCTTGAGTTTCTTTATTGAAGTTTTCTTAAGTTTTTTCTTGGCAAGCGCTAAGTCGATATTAACTTCTTTGATATTCTGTTTTGAAGGGATTTCAAACATAATATCCAGCATGATGGCCTCACAAATAGAGCGCAGTCCCCGGGCTCCGAGCTTGAATTCAAGAGCCTTGTCTACTATCAGGTCTAAGACCTTATCATCAAAGGTTAATTTCACACCGTCCAATTCAAAAAGGCTGGTGTATTGTTTGATTAATGAGTTTTTAGGCTCGGTGAGAATCAGTCTCAAAGTTTTCTGGTCTAGCGGATCAAGAAATGACAACACGGGCAGTCTTCCTACGAGTTCAGGAATGAGTCCGAAACGCTTAATATCTGGTGGGGTTACATACTGAAATAGGTTTTCCCTGTCAATTTCTTCTGTTTCCTTGGCCCGATATCCAATGACCTGTGTTTTCAAGCGGCGTGCGATGATCTTGTCCAATCCGTCAAAGGCGCCACCGCAGAGAAATAGAATGTTTTTGGTATTTATCGGAATTAGCTTCTGCTCAGGATGCTTTCGGCCTCCTTGGGGTGGCACATTCACAATCGCCCCTTCCATTAATTTCAATAGCCCCTGTTGCACACCTTCACCAGAAACATCCCTGGTAATCGATGGATTGTCGCTTTTACGAGCAATCTTGTCTATTTCATCGATAAAAACGATTCCCTTTTCGGTGGCAGCTTCATTATAATCGGCTGCTTGTAAGAGCCTGGAAAGAATGCTCTCTACATCTTCACCTACGTAACCTGCCTCGGTGATGACGGTGGCATCAGCTATACAAAATGGGACATTCAGAATTTTTGCAATGGTCTTTGCGATTAGCGTTTTGCCCGTGCCTGTTTCGCCAACCATGATAATGTTCGACTTTTCAATCTCTACATCATCCGTACTAATTTCCTGTGCGATCCTCTTATAATGGTTGTAAACAGCTACTGAAATAGTTTTCTTGGCTTCTTCCTGTCCAATCACATATTGATCGAGGTGCTCCTTGATCTCAACGGGCTTAAGCTTAAGTTGCTCAGATTCAAAAGCAGCGCCTTTGACAGAGAGCTCTTCTTTAATGATGCCCTGAGCTTGTTCTATACACTCGTCGCATATATGACCATTTATTCCAGCAACAAGCACTAGGGTGTCCTGCTTGTCTTTTCCGCAAAAGGAACATTTTATTTTGTCTTTGCTCATAATCGCATGTGATATTAGTGATTACTTTTTGCGCTGTAGAATCTCGTCGATCATGCCATATTGTTTGGCTTCTTCGGCAGTCATCCAATAGTCCCGGTCTCCATCCTTTTCAATTGTTTTATAGTCCTTCTTAGAGTGCTTTGCAATAATTTCGTAAAGCTCCTTTTTGAGTTTTTGAATTTCTATATGCGTGATCTCAATATCAGATGCCTGTCCCTGTGCTCCCCCCATGGGTTGGTGGATCATCACCCTGGCGTGGGGCAGTGCCGTCCTTCTCCCTGTTTCACCTGCGCTTAGCAGAATAGCTCCCATTGAAGCTGCCATTCCCGTACAAATGGTGGAAACAGCAGGATTGATGTATTGCATGGTATCATAAATTCCGAGCCCTGCGTACACTGAGCCACCTGGCGTGTTTAGGTAAATCTGTATGTCTTGTTTAGCATCTGCTGATTCGAGATAAAGTAATTGCGCCTGAATTACGTTAGCCACATAATCATCAATAGGAACCCCTAGGAAGATAATTCTGTCCATCATAAGTCTGGAAAAAACATCCATGGAAGCCACGTTCAGCTGTCGCTCCTCAATAATTGTCGGTGAGATATAATTATCGAAAAACTTAGTATACTGATCGAACGCCAGCCCGTTCATTCCTTGGTGTTTTACAACATATTTTCTGAAATCGTCGTGGTTCATGTCTTGTATTATTTACGTGATTAATG
This sequence comes from Flavobacteriales bacterium, assembly GCA_012966015.1. Classification (GTDB taxonomy): domain Bacteria; phylum Bacteroidota; class Bacteroidia; order NORP154; family NORP154; genus NORP154. Next base: position 5,964 of record DTRI01000252.1, read on the forward strand.
GTATAGCCTGAATGCTTTTGACTATAAATTTATCTCTTTTTCTTGAAACCAGATTTGAAAAATCGAGAAAAAGCAGATTCATCAGATTTTTTCTTTGAAGGATCTGCATCATCACTGGCTACTTTAACAAACTCTTCGTAGCTAATATCTACCTCGTTGGTCTTTACACTATCGCGCAACAGCTTAATGATTTTGGTATCGATGAGATTGTCATTTATTTTTCGTTTTTCCTCATCAGAGGCAATGATTTTTTTCGCAATGTCATCCAATTCTTTTGGATCGATATTGGCTTGTCCATACTGAGCATACTGATTTTGAATGAAGCTTCTCGCCTCATTGAGTGTCTCTTCTTCAGTAACCTCAACATTGTGTTCCTTGCTAAGGCTTCCCTTAATAAGTTGCCATTTCATGCCTTTTGAAAAAGTTTCATATTCCTCCTCAACCTGTTCTGGTGTAATGGGTTTTTCATTGCTTTGTACCAGCCATTTTTTTAAAAACTCATCTGGCAAATCGATTTTGGTTTTGCTGAGTGCTTTTTCAACTACATCATTGCTGAACTTCCTGTCGCTCTCGTTCTGAACCATGGTCAACGCTTCAGTCGCGACTTTATCCATAAAGCCTTTGTCATCTTTGATGACACCCGGCCCATACACCATATCGTAAAACTCTTGTTTCAGCTCTGCAAGCTCTATTCTTGAAATTCTGGTGACAGTAAACTTGAACTTGTCGCTAATGGTTTCCAGCTTACCCTTTTCCAGGCCCAGCATGGTAGATATTGCCGTTTCGCTTTCTTCTATGTCTTTTGGATTCACAACAAAAGAATGACCAACAGATTTATTTAGAAACAGTTGTTGAACCGCATCGCTTTTTATGGCTGTTGGAGACACAGGCGAGTTTTCCTTAAAAATGCCACCTTCCTTCACCGATTCATCGTCGCTGAGTTCGACAAAGTCACCATAAACCAGATCTTCTTTTTCACTATTCTCGGTGTCTACATATTTGCCGTGCCGCTTTCTTAGATAGTCCACATATTTGTTTACCAAGCTATCATCCGGCAAAACATTGTATTTGGCAACCTTCTCATCCTTAATCTTCACGCGTACTTCTGGCGCCAATCCCATTTCATAAGTAAATTCAAAGTCCTGTTGGTTGTCCCAATCAATTTTGGATTCCTCTTCTTTTTTTGGAAGGGGGTTACCAAGGATGTCAATCTTATTTTCCTGGAGGTACTCATAGATGGATTTCGAAATCAAGCTGTTAATCTCATCTACCAAGACTGATTTGCCGTACATTTTTCGGATCATGCCCATTGGAACTTTGCCCGGCCTGAATCCATTCATTTTCACTTTTCGCTGATAATCCGACAACACAGTATCAACTTTCTTTTGATAATCATCTTTCCCGAGTTTAATATTTAACTCGGCGTTAAGTGAATCAATATTTGTTCTTGTAATGTCCATGGTAATTATCCGATAAGGTTAAGCTGATTGAGTAATTAGTGCGGGTGAAGGGACTCCCCACCTCTGGCGGAGAACCTGACCACCCTAATATGTGCGGGTGAAGGGACTCGAACCCCCACGCGGTTAAGCACTAGATCCTAAATCTAGCGTGTCTACCAATTTCACCACACCCGCTTTTATTCTTAAAAATAGGGGTGCAAAGGTATTGATTTTGTTTTAATTTTGTATCCCTATTTTCATCGTAAATTCATCAAATGCTTACCATTAACCCAGAAGATATTCCAGTTCCAAAGCTCCATGGATATATTTTGGGATCGGTTGCGCCAAGGCCAATAGCGTTGGCCAGCACAATTGACGGGAACGGCAATCCGAACTTAAGCCCTTTTAGTTTTTTCAATGCCTTTAGTGTCAATCCTCCTATTTTTATTTTTTCGCCAGCGCGCAGGGCAAAGGATAACAGCACAAAACACACGTATGAGAATGCAAAAGAAGTGGATGAGGTGGTTATTAATGTGGTGAACTATGATCTGGTGGAGCAGGCTTCATTAAGCAGCTCCGATTTTGCAAAGGGAGTCAATGAATTTGAAAAGGCGGGGCTCACCCCAATAGAGTCTGAGCGAGTGAAGCCTTTTAGAGTTAAGGAATCGCCGGTTCAGATGGAATGTAAAGTAAATGAGATTATTGAACTCGGTGAAAATGGTGGTGCTGGTAATCTGGTGATTTGCGAGCTATTGTTGATGCATATAGATGAAAGTATCTTGACTGAGTCCGGTGCAATCGATCCGCAGAAAATAGACCTGGTATCGAGGATGGGAGGCAACTGGTATAATAGGGCCTCAGGTGATTCCCTTTTTCAGATAAATAAACCTGTTGGTGTAGTCGGAATAGGGATTGATTGCATACCAATGGAAATACGAAACAGTGCTGTGCTAACGGGAAGCGAGTTGGCCATATTGGGTGGGGTTAAAAAAATCCCGGATCAACTGACGGATAAGCAGGATAGTGAAGGCTATTTGTTGAAAAAACTGGGGGATGTACAAGATTCATCGCAGATAACGGAGGAATCAGTTCATTTACGAGCGAAGGAAATGCTTCAAAATAATGAAGTTGAAGAATCTTGGACAATTCTTCTGGCATATTACAACTATAAATCTTAATTTTAATTACTAAATCAAATGTTATGGAAGTATCAGGAAAAATAAAGTTAATAAGGGAAACACAAACTTTTGGAGAGAAGGGATTTCGAAAACGCGAAATGGTGATAACCACTTCTGAGCAGTATCCTCAAATGTTGATGATCGAATTTGTGCAAGACAAGTGCGATCTGTTGGATAACTATTCGGTTGGTCAGGATGTGAAGATAGCCATCAACCTAAGAGGCAGAGAGTGGATCAACCCAGAAGGTGAAGCCAAATACTTTAATTCTATACAGGGTTGGAGAATAGAAAACGTTTCTGGTGGAGAAGCCGAAGTGAGCACACCGCTACCAGTTGCCGAGGACGTTCCACTTGCGGAAGAGCAAGACGATCTGCCTTTTTAGTAAAACTTAATGGATTCTCTGCTAGGCAGAAGAGGAAATTTGGGTGCTTCTCGCATCTAGTGCATCTCTTAATCCGTTGCCAACAAGTACGAAGGCCAATACCATTATCATGATGGCAAAACCGGGCAATATGGCTAGGTATGCCGCCTCGACAATGATATATCCGTAGTGTGCTTTGATCATTCCTCCCCAGGTAGGCATGGGTGGTTGTGCCCCTATACCTAAGAAGCTCAGGCCTGCCTCGAGAAGAATAGCAGTCGCAAAATTAGCGGCAGACACAACAATTACCGGCCCCATGGTATTTGGAAGAATATGCCGGGTAATAATACGGAAATTGGTAAACCCCAAGGCTCTGCTAGCCTCCACAAATTCCATTTCACGCATACTTAGAATCTGACCCCTTACAATTCTTGCAATTTCTGGCCACATAGATAACCCTACGGCGATGAATATTTGCCAAAAACCCTTGCCAAGTGCAAAAGTGATGGCAATTACCAACAGCAAGGTAGGAATAGACCAAACAACCTGAATAATCCACAAAATGACATCATCAACCCATCCCCGGAAAAAACCTGCAATTGATCCCAGCATAACTCCCAATAAGATAGAAATGATAACAGAAATAAATCCTACGGACAAGGAAACACGGGTTCCAGCCAGCAGCCTGCTCAGTAAATCTCGTCCAAAACGATCTGTTCCCAGCCAGTATTTTTTTGAAACAATTTGATTGGTCTCTATTTCGGTGATCAATTCTTCAACGGACTTCCTTATTTTGTTTCCTTTGAAGTCATAAAACTCCAGATACCCATCAGCGGTTCGTTTGAATAAATTGTTAAAGTTGATAGAGTAGACAACGTCGGCCAAGTTGTATCTCGCCTCAATTCCATTGTTGATTTCGAGACCTGTATAACTTTCTACCACGATGTTTTCGCCTTCAAACCAATAGTCATAAATAGGAATTTCACGATAAGGTTTTTGTTCGCCAAATACTAGTTTATGAAATATATTGGTGGTTATTTCCTCCTGGTTTTTGGCCACCTGTAACGTGTTTACCGTGAAGCCAGGTTTTTTGGTGGTGAGCTGCAGCGCCATTTCATTGGCAAAAGGCGTTGAATCAGGCTGTATTAAAGGGCCTAGAATAGCCACCAAAACAGAAATGAGAATAATGACCGACCCAGCTACAGCAATATTGTTTCTCTTAAAGCGCTGCCATGCTTGATACGATAAAGACCTTGACTTATTCTTACCTCTATATTTTGCCATTCTCTTCTTTTCTTACCTATCTCCAACCTCAATAAATGGGGTGTATGTATTGGACATCAATTCTTCCAGGAATATTGCTTAACCGAACCAATTAATCCGATGGTTGAAACGTAAAATACATTCAATATCTCTGCGGGAACAAAATACCACATTAAACTACCCATTTTGAAAAAACTGGTTGCGATAAATAAAAATATAAAATCTATGATGAATTTGGCGCTAAAGATAAGTATAAAAAGCAATTCGTTGAAATCAGGCAACAGGATCAAACAAAAGGCTCCAATTAGTACCAATAAGTTGGTGGCGTACACGATAATGGCTACGATAAATGAATGTGCATCCTTCAATAGTTTGGCTTTAGAGGCCCATCGCATGCGCTGATTTATAAAACCTTTAATAGTCTGTTCAGGTTGAACAGTTACGATTGCTTTATCACTTTTTAAGAAACGAACCCCATCAGGATATAATTTAGCAATCTTGTACATGAGGAAAAGATCGTCCCCCGAAGCTGATTCATCTTCTGCGAATCCCCTCACCTGATTAAAAGCTGTTTTTTCATAAGCCAGGTTGGCCCCATTGCACATAACAGGGTGGCCTATTGCTATTGATGCCGCCCCAGCTGCTACAAGACCAATAAATTCCAGACCCTGTAGATTGCCGGCAAGAGTAGGCTGAGCCTTAAAAACTACCGGTGCAGAGATCATTTTAGGTCTATTTGTTTCATAATAAGCCGCAATGGCAGAAAGCCAGGATTTTCCCATGGTACAATCTGCGTCCGTGGTGACGATAAGCTCACCTGAAGCTTCTGCCACACCGTGGGATATCGCCTCTTTCTTGTTATTGGTGAGCTGAGATTCGCCTCTGAGTTCCAGTATCTCACAGTTAAAATCGGAATTTGAAGTAATAGCTAAACCGGCAACCTGCACGGTAGAGTCCGAGCAATAGTCGTTTATCACCAAAACCTCGAACAAATGTGTTGGATAATCCTGTTGGGCCAAATGCAAGAGGCAATTTTTAATAACTTTTTCCTCATTTCTCACTGCTACAATCACGCTGATCCTGGTACTTGGATGCGTTGTTGGTCTGGATTCCTTACCAGAAAGCTTCCGCCAGCCACGAATGTAGAATAGCATCAGCACACAATAGGTAAAAGTAAAGATGCCAGTGAGGATTAAATAAGCCATTTTATGATTGGTGAGGTGGTTTTCTGGCCATTATAAAGATGGACTATTGGATTCGGATTGTTTGGAGGTGGCTCGAAAAAAGTTCAGCTCCAGCACGAACAGGGAGCCAATGAGCGCAGGGATTACCAAGTTAATAATCCACAGTGCAAATGAGGAAACCAAAATGCCCAGTATATTGGTGCTAACCAGACCGATGAAAAATATAGAAATCGATCCCCGTACGCCAAGTTCAGTTAGCGCAACGGTAGGAACCGCTGCCAACACGAAAAAGGAGAGGACTATCATCAGTATGGCCTCCGTAAATATTACGTCCACCTCAAAAACGACTAGCAGCAGGTAGAATTGTACTGTGAATACAATGTATCTGATGAGGCTTAGCAGAAGGAGATAGGTGAGCTCTTTGTAAGAGTAAAATGAGAATACCTCTGTATATTTTCTCCATTTCAGCTGCAATTTCTCTTTCAAATAATTGATAAAGAACCTTGGGAGCTTGTTTAGCAGACTGGTTGCAACCTGCACATTCATGAAAAATAAGAGACTGCAGCCTATGGAAATTATTACGAGAAAAGAAATAGAGTACAACCAATAATTGTTCAATCCGCCTTCAAAATAACTGGCAAGGTAGATCAGAAGGGCGATCGATCCCAGAACGAATGTGATCATCCATTGGCCCATGCCGCCCAAAATTGTAATCAAGGATGCCTGAATCCTGTCGCCTTCATTCAAAAAAAACACCCTTCCGCCAAACTCTCCAATCCGGTTAGGGGTGAAAATACTTACGCAGGTTCCTGCCAAAATAGCTTTAAAGGATTTTAAAAATGAGATGGTTTCGATCTTTTGAATTAGAAACTTCCACTTCAGCGATTCAATTCCCCAGTTTAGTATCATCATAATAAAAACCAGTGCTAAGAGTAGGAGGTCTGATGTAGTGGTGATCATTTCAGAGGCCGACACTACTATCTCGGAGAGGTCTTCCTTGTAAAAAATTTGATAATAGATGAAGGCAAATGACAGTAGAATTACCAATCCTTTGATGATAGATGATATCCACGTATTTTTTGTAAGAGTCTTCAATTTTGAGAGGGTGCGAACATTGTTATGCGAAGATGGTATATGTTTTGTATTAATTGGACATAAATAGCCAATTATTAATACAATGAAAAAGAGTGAGTTTTCTCTTTCCATAAGGTAAAATAATTAAATTTGTTCCGCTATGAATAATCTGGTTAACCAATAATCAATAAATATATTCTCATTATGAAAAATATGATCGCTTTTACCCTTAGCATACTGATTTCAACTTTAACTACTGCGCAAACGAAAGAGGCAGCAACTGCGGACCCCGGAGCCCCTGTACTCATCGAAAGAGTGGAGGCAGAAGAGGGTAAAAATATTGTCACTTATGAAAAGTGGAAGTTATCAAATGGACTAACTGTAATCATACATGAGGACCACTCTGATCCAATTGCGCTTATATCAGTTGCATATCACGTGGGCTCAGCGAGGGAAACCCCTGGGAAATCAGGTTTTGCGCACTTTTTTGAACATATGATGTTTCAGGGATCTGATAATGTTGCGGATGAAGATCATTTCAGAATTGTAGGAGGAGGAGGAGGAAGCAACAATGCCTTCACGAGCAATGATATTACATTTTATTATGAAACTGTTCCGAATAGCATGGTAGAAACCTGTTTATGGTTGGAGGCAGATAGGATGGGTTTCTTACATGATGCAGTAACTACGAAAGGGTTTGAGAATCAGCGGAGTGTTGTTAAGAAGGAGAAAATGCAGAACCAAATTAACCTCCCCTATGGATTAATGTGGGAGATATCAGGTCAGAATTTATACCCCCCCGGCCATCCTTATAGCTGGCCTGTAATTGGGTTTTCTGACGATTTGGATAGGGCCGATGAAAGTGATCTGAGAAACTTCCTTTTAAGATGGTATGGTCCTAATAACGCGATTTTAGGGATTACCGGTGATGTAAATCCAAAAGAGGTGTTGGCTTATGCTGTTAAATATTTTGGTTCTATTCCAGCAGGGCCAGAGGTAGTTAAGCAGAGGGTACCTACGGTTATTATTCCAGATGACAAGTATGCAAATAGCCGTGATGATATTTTTTTACCGCTGACCAGAATGATCTTTGAAGGAGCGCCCATGTATCACCGTGATCAAGCTGCATTAGATTTACTGGGAGATATTATGGGATCTGGTAACAACTCTATCTTTTATAAGAATTTTGTAAAATCAAAAATGGCTCCAGGCATTGGAGTGAGTCATGAGGCTAGAGAATTGACGGGTGAGTTTTCAATATACATTAACGCCTATCCTGTGCTAAAGGATGGCACGGAAATTTCATTTAACGACACCGAGACGTTGATACGAAAGACATTGGATGCTTTTGCGGTGGAAGGTATCACGGATGATGCTTTACTCAGGGCAAAGGCGGTAAGACGATCTGCCTTGTGGGATCAAGGGGAGAGTATCTTTGAAAAAGCCTTGGCATTGGCTAATTGGCACATGATGTCGAGCAAAAGCATGAATGCACAAGATGAGCTCGATAGATATGCTAAAGTGACCAAGGAAGACCTTATACGTGTTCATGAACGATATATTAAGGGAAGAAACGCATTGTTTGTCAATATTTGGCCTCTTCCACCAGCAAAGACGGAAAAGGAAATGATCAAGAGAAGAAAATGGAAAAAGGAAAGCTTTAATCCCTATGCGGATGCAAGTGTAGAATTGCCTGCGGAATATAAAGGATTGGTATACAACAAGGCAACGAGTAGTTTTGACAGGAGTGTTCAACCTACACAGGGGGCGCAAAAAGAAGCGGTTATTCCTGAATATCATACAGTAAAGTTTGATAATGGCCTTCAAATAAGTACCACGCAGTATAAAGAAAATCCGAAGGTCATTATTTTGATGAGTTTAGAGGGCGGGCACATAGTCGAAGGTAATAAAGGATCTAAACAAGGAGCAGCCTTTTTAACAGCTGCATTGCTGAACGAGGGAACGCAGAATTTTACTACAGAGGAAATCAGTGCTCAGCTCGAGCGCCTTGGAAGCAATATAGGTATTTCTGCTGGCGGGGTTCAATCGAATATTTTGATAGTGTCATTCAAGGAAAACTTAGACGCTACCTTGAAAATATTGGAGGAGAAATTATACAGGCCTGGTTTCGATGAAGAGGATTTTGATCGTGTTAAGAAACAGGTTCTTGCCAGCATAAAGTCACAAAAAAGCAGTGGAGGCGTAACAGCGGGGAAAGTGTTTAATAAACTAATTTATGGCAAAACTTTTTTGGGCTCCCACTTTACGGGTACCTATAATGACGTACATAAATTGAAGTTAGCAGATATAAAATCATACTATGATAGCTACTATTCGCCTTCAGTTACCAGCGTTATTGTTGTTGGAGATATTTCAAATGAGGAGGTAATATCTAAGCTCGGATTTCTGAAGAGCTGGAAAGCGAAGGAGGTTAGTCTACCAGAACTAAATGAAGAGGAGTTGCCTAAGTATGAAAAAACAAAGGTGTATGTAGTTCATCAGTCAGATTATAAGTCGGCCAATTCAACGGTTATGGTAGGCCACCTCTCTAATAAATTTGATCCTACGGGTGTTTTTTTCCAAAGTGGTGTGATGAATTTCGCGTTGGGGGGAGCTTTTAACAGCAGGATCAACCTGAACCTAAGGGAGGACAAGGGATTTACTTACGGAGCGAGATCCGGTTTTTCAGGGGGAGACTACTTAGGAAGCTTTAGAGCAGGAGCAACAGTAGAACCAGAAAAAACGGACAGCACGATTGTGGAACTCATGAAGGAGATTAATAACTACGTGAAGGATGGAATCACAGATGAGGAGCTGGCCTTTACCAAATCAAACTTTTTGCAGAGGGATGTCTTGAGCTACGAAACCAGTTTTCAAAAACTCCAATATTTAAATACAATTCACCACTTTAAGCTTTCAAAAGATTTTAAGGATCAACAAGCAAAAGTTGTTAAAGGCCTTTCAAAAGCCGACATCAATAAATTGGCGAAAGATCTAATAAGGCCTAATAATATGGTTATATTGGTTGTGGGAAACAAATACCTGTTCAATGAGAAGGTGGATGCCCTGGGCTATGGAAAATTTAGCCAGTTGGATAAAACGGGTAATCCCATATCGCGTGCTGCGTATAAGGTGAAATAGATTTTGAGATTTTAATCTATTTGAATTGCAATCACCTTACTCTGCCTCAGGAATCTATCTCTTTGGTATAGTGTTTGAAATGAGGAGAAAGAGGAAATTGAAAAATTGATAATATGAGAAAGATAAATTTTTTCGTGATATTACTGTTGCTCTCTACATGGGGATTGGCACAAAAGAATAATGTTCAAAGTGCGGCAAAGGCGATCGGGTTAACGTCCATTACAGCGGGTGACGGAAGCATGGTGGCTGGAATTAGGGAGAAGTACGATGAGCTCGAGGATGCCAAGAAATACATTGACCTGGCATTGGTTCACCCTAAAACATCCAACAGTATTAAGATGTGGTATTACCGGGGGAGGACATACCTAATTATACACCAGCAGAAAAGAAAGGATATCGATACCGATGCAATTCGAATCGCCACAGAGAGCTTGCTCAAATGTATTAGACAAGATGAGCGAAAAATGTTGAAGGACTCCACCAAGGTCTTTCTTATGACGGCGGCGATCTTATGTTTTTTTGAGGGGCAGAATAAATATTTCGATAAAAAGTACAAGGAATCTTATCATCTCTATGATCTTGCTCATGAATGCCTGGAGTACGATTCGGGTAAGGATTTGGCGAGAAATAATGTTTCCGAAAAGAAGATTATCCTAAACAAATACTATGCGGCCAATGGGATGGGCGACGATCAAAAGGCAAAGGATCATCTTGTAAAGCTCATCGACATGAATTACAATGATCCGATGATCTTCATATCTATGAGCAGACTAATGCAGGAAGAAAAGGACACCGCAAAGGCATTGGAATATGTTGAAAAGGGTAGGAAGCGGTTTTACGACAATGCTGTTCTGGTTCGTGAACAAGTCGATTTGTCAATTGCATTGGGTAAGTCGGAGGAGTTGATGAAGAGGCTTGGAGCAGATATTGAATATGATCCTGATAACAATGCGTTGTACATGGTAAGAGGAACCTTACATCAGAAAAGTGGTGACCTCGATAAAGCGGCAGCGGACTTTAAGGAGGCATTGGAAATAGACCCCACATCATTTTTTCCAAATTATAACCTCGGTGTTATGTATTATAACGATGGCGTTAAGGTTATGACCGCTGCGAAGGAGATAGTATCCAATGAAGAGTATGCCAAAGAAAAGGCGAGGGCGGAGAAGATATTCGGAAAGGCAATTCCTTATTTTGAAGCGGCATTGGAAGTTGATAGTGAAGACACGGTAGTGCTGCAGAGCTTGCTTCGTTTGTATGTTAGAGTGGGTGATGACGCAAAATATGCTGACCTAAAGAAGAAGATGGGTCTTTAATCTCACAGGTCTGTTAAAACCATTAAGTATTGGCTGAGGAAGACAGGATAATCTTGGGAATTGACCCTGGAACGACTATTATGGGTTATGGCCTGATCCATGTTCAGGGATCGTCCATGAAACTCATAACCCTCGATGTATTGTTTCTGGCCAAGCTTCCCAGCCACGCCGATAAGCTGAAAAGGATTTTTGAAAAGACACTTTCCCTTATCACAGAGTATAAACCAGACCAATTAGCAGTTGAGGCGCCATTCTTTGGAAAAAATGTTCAATCGATGCTGAAATTGGGAAGGGCGCAGGGAGTGGCCATGGCAGCCGCCTTATACCGTGACATACCCATATTTGAATACTCGCCCAAAAAAATAAAAAAGGCCATCACGGGCAATGGAAATGCTTCTAAAGAGCAGGTGGCATCCATGCTTCAATCATTGTTGGCCATTGAAAAATTGCCCAAGCACCTGGACGCTACAGATGGATTGGCTGCCGCGGTTTGCCATTATTTTCAAAAAGATCTAGGAACAGGAGGAAAGAGCTACTCAGGCTGGAAGGGTTTCTTAAGCGATAATCCCGGCCGAGAGCTATAAAACACTTACTGTTGCTCATTATATGCAGCTGAGATGCTGGCTGCAATCTCTACAAATTCCTCTTCGGAAAGCATGAGCTTGGGTTTAGAAAAATCTATATCATACATTCCGTTAATCGGAACCAGATGAACATGGGCGTGAGGAACTTCGAGTCCGATAACGGCTATACCGATTCTCTCACATGCAATTACCTTTTTAATGGCAATGGCTACACGCTTTGCAAAAAGCATTAACCCTGCATAGCTGTCATCATCTAATTCAAAAATATAGTCTGTTTCCTTCTTCGGAATTACGAGCGTGTGCCCTTTCGTAAGCGGGTTGATATCCAGGAAAGCAAAATAATCTTCTGCTTCGGCAATTTTATAACAGGGGATGTCGCCTTCTATGATCTTTGAAAAAATACTTGCCATATCCGCTTAACGGGAGATTTCCATTATTTCGAATTTCATTTTGCCGTTAGGAACTTCTATAATGGCTACTTCTCCTTTTTTCTTCCCCAACAAACCCTTGCCCATCGGAGAATCTACGGAAATTTTTCCAACTTTTAGATCCGATTCACTCTCTGCCACCAGCGTGTATTTCATCTCGGCATTATTATTCTTATTCTTGATTTTTACCGTAGTGAGTATCACCACCTTTGAGGTGTCCAGGTTGCTCTCGTCAAGTACTCTGGCATTGGCAGCAATCTCTTCCAACTTAGCGATTTTAGACTCCAACATTCCCTGGGCCTCTTTTGCCGCATGATATTCGGCATTTTCCGATAGATCACCCTTGTCTCTGGCTTCGGCGATCTGTTTGGTTATCGAAGGCCGCTCAACCGATTTTAGTTGATTCAACTCTTCCATGAACTTCTTTAGACCGTCTTCCGTAAAATATTCCACGCGTGAAATGCTTAAAATTGATAACTGGTTTGCTTATTGCTTAATCTAAGATAAGAAATAAATTGGATGCCTGTATAAAGTGTTGATAAGCTATATGCTATCCTATTCTCTTCTCAATGCCCAATATAATATGTAGATAGAGTAATATTAGAGGCTAAATCGCGCTCCAATTGTGTGCACCCCGGTAAATGGATTGGTGTCGCGGTAAGAGTAATCAATTCCCAAGGTAGTCCCACTCTTTTTTCCCAATGGAATTTCAAATGTTACTCCTGCTGTTGGGCCAGTTAAGAATGTAGTAGACTCACCCCCTTCGTATACATAACCTGCTCTAACCATCAAATACGTTTTATAAGCGTATTCCACACCGATTCTAAACTGATCCTTGCTAAAGGAGTTGGCACTGAAGGTGAACGCGGGTGTTATCCTGTGCATGGGAGCAATTTCTAAAGAATCGTCTCCGCCAAACCGAAAATCATAAGAAGCCCCCATATTTAAAGAAGATGGCAATTCATATTTTGCAGATCGCTGCTCGATGGTAAGGTCAACTTCATTGCTGGATATTACATCCCTGAACGAAAGTCCATCACCAGAATATTTCATGGTTGGGCCTACATTTTTTAATGAAATTCCAAATTTCAAGTTGTCCTTTTGACCTTTTTTCAATCCTGTTATATACTGTATTCCAGCATCAAATGCAACTCCTGTTGCCTTAACATCTGATATGGATTCCGAAATTACTTTAAAGGCAAGGCCACCATAAATACTCCTGGAGAATTCTTTGGCATATGAGAGCGAAAAATTGAAAAAGGAAGGAGAGAAGAAACCAATACCACCTTCTGGATTTTCAACAGTTGTTCTTTCAATGTCTCCAAACGACATAGATGTAACTCCGATTGTTACTACTGCAGTTTCTCCAACTCTTTGCGCTAAGCCGAATGAATTAATGTTAATATCTGTTCCTTTCAACCATTGTGTTCTCGCGAATATCAGTTCTGTTTTACGCGTGAAAGCAGTACCAGCGACATTGGAGTATTGGGCCTCTAGTCCTCTTACAGAGGCAAGACCAGCTCCTCCCCAACCAGAGCTTCTTCCCCATGGGTTTATCAGAAGCTCGCCTGCTCCCGCTGAACCCTGTCTGTCGGGATTTCCAGCAAATGAGAGGTTCTGAGCACCGAATAGTAGCAAGAGTGTTATTGCGGCAATATTAATTTTCATCTTCTGCTTAGATTATTATTGTTAAAAATAATACATTCAAATTATGACTAAAAAGAGTCGAGATCAATAGGCCTGAGTACTCCGAACCATTTCAACACTCTTTCTCCTATTCCGGGGGCGTTTATATGAATTAGATAAACCCCGCTCGCAATTGGAACGCTCTTAAAATTTTTCAAATCCCAATCAATTGAAGTCAAACTGGTCTCATCTCTTTCATATTGCCTTATCAATGTCCCGTTTAAATTATATATCGACACGGTACATTCTACGGGTAGATTAATGATTTTAACCCGATGATCAATTTGACCCGTTTCATATGTCGAGAATGCGAAATAAGGATTGGGTACAATGTTAATGGACTCCAAAGCCTCCACTGCGATTTCATTAACATTTGTTCTCGTTTCAAAGGCATCGAGATCAAAAATGTACATGGGGTTATTGTCATTCAAAGGAGTGCTGGCCATACTAGAATCGGTTGAGAAATTCCTTTTATATGGTTTCTGAACCCTCAGTTTTATAGTAACGTCTGTTGGCATTTGTGAGGGATTAGAAAAATCATAGCCAGGCTGTAATAAGGGAAATCCAACCCACATTACATCGTTGAACACTCCGAGTTTCACGTTATTGACAGGTGAGCCATCCATAATCTGACGAATGTATTCACCAGCATCATAGGCAGGGATATCACCCCGTCCCAAAGATACGTCTGTTGTGTCATCACCGTTATGACCCATGATGTAAATGAAGTGCTTGCCCCCCGCTCGGAAAGGCAGGCATGGATTTAAAAAGGGCTCACATACATCTGGGGCACATCCCACGCATCCTGTTGTATTAGCAAATATCGGATCGGTTATATCCGCAGTTGGATTCCAGATCATATCATTACCATTGGCCAACCATGAGTCTTCTCCGAACATAATGTTTAGCCGTTCTCCAGTTTCAATATTAATTGCATAACCAGGAAACCAACCCATACCTGTACCAGAGATATAATTGGCGCTGTTTTCATTGGACGACGACATCTGTCCTGCTTTCATAAACAGAGAATCGAAGGTATCGTCACTATCTCCTATACCAAGCCCCGTGGTATCAAAAGGGACACCATTTTTGTCAACTGAGAGACCTCCTCGCAAATTAAGTTTTGGAATAGAAGAACCTAATGGCTGCGTATAAAGTGGGTTCTCCTGCTGTTCAATTACAACGGCCCTGGTCCATTTACTCTTGTCTGAGGTGAGAACAATATTTACACTTGCCAAATTGGCCATATCAGGGCGGTCATTGTTATTATTGTATTCAAACATTGGACCCAATGAATCCTTGCTCGCAAGTCTGCCAGGTGCCCAAATTCCACCCAGAAGGTTTTCAAATGACCCCGCATCATCAATACCGATATAGTCAAACTCAGAGGTTCCTGATCTGATCCAATTCAGGCCATTGGGTGCATCACCATCTGTAATACCTATAAGCCATTGGTAATTGGGGTCGGCGAAGGTCATAGATGCCGTCAAAAACCCATTTGCAGGATCAGGATTCGCATTACCTATAGCCGAGCTAATACCCGTTAATTTTGATGGTATCGAAGCCGCCGCACCTGGATGTCTAACCTGTTCAATAGTGATAGAAATACCCAGATTGGTAATTAACTCTTCATTGCGAGTATTAATAGTTTGCTCAGAGATAAAGAGCGTATCGGTTGGATTGTTCGCATTCATAAGTGCCCAGCGATACCCTGGGTAAACAAGTCCCATTTGAACTTTATCATTACTCGGCAAATATTCTTCCGTAGCAAGTGCCAGGTTATTGCCATTCTGTGGGCTCTCGGCAATACCGAATATTGTCCACTCTCCATCATTTTCAAGGCTTCCCTCAATGTATACGACCTGCCCAACAGAGAATTTGTCTCTATATGCTTTATCAATTTCAAATTTTGTTAGACCCGCGGTGTTGACAGGGGGCTGGTTTAGAACCATACCGGCAATTTCAATAGTATCTCTGGGGTCAAGGAAGAATTTGACTATATATTGACCGCCTTTTACCTGTAACGGATCAATAACCTTCACTCCTAATGGCCCGGCATTCTTAATGTAGCCGAGTTTTTCCACAGACCAGGGTGGGCCAGCCATAATATTATCCAAAGTGCTGCTACTTAGATCCAAATTCAAGCCTCCATTTCCCTGTCCTTCAATTCTTGTAATCTCCGGACTGTCTCCGTAAACGGAGTTTATTACTGTTCCAGCCAGCTCAGGCTCAGATTTATGAGGTATGCAAGTGATACTTTCTATTGAGCCTCCAAGTCCGGTTTTTCGTCCTGCCAAATACGGTTTTTTGTTACTTGCTATATGTAAGCTATCCGCATATCCATTGTAGAGATAATACTGATTGTGTGAATATGCCAATGCCAGGAAGTAGTACTTCTTGTGATTCACCAGGGCTTTGGTACCCGTTGCAAATAGATCGTCAGTTACTTTGAACGAGTGCGAAATTCCAACATCATTTCCGTTCACCATTAGTGAAGGGACCTCTGCTCCGATTGCCTCATCATATTCAATATTTATGAGCTTGGCAATACCATCCTTGATATCCACCTGTGCAACGAGTCTTGCCAGATCTGTATTTCTAACGTCTGATACAGCGACACTCGAGTCTTTGAGCTGAAAAATTTGATAACCCTGAAATCTATATTCTATGTCGATAATTACACCATCGTCTATTCCCGGGTAATCTTGAGGGACAATGATCAAAGGATCGCGTTCATGATAACTCTCATTCACGTTATTTGAGGTTGCTGGATTGGAGATATAAAGAATGATTTCCTGGTTTAATTCCTGATAGGTAAGAGCAGGTGCGTCGGGGCCATTTAATACTTTAAAGCAGTTGTCGAACAGTGCTTGGGCTTTATCATCTGCCAGCCTTACCAATTCCACTGATTCAAATGGATCACTGCTTGTTGCCCTGGCCCAAACAATTCCAACTGTAATATCGTTTTCAGCTCCCGGAGCCAGTGTAAACGGCCCTGCAGAGTGAACAAACCTTCTGTCACCGAAGTCATTATTGGCTTGCTGCTCTGTCCACGGAAGTGGATCACCTGGAGTGATCCCGCAATTCGTACCATCTTCATTTTGACAAACTCCCCAGTTACATTCATCAGTTTGTGTAGGATTGGATTTTGCGCCAGGAAACATGAAATCTGCGTATTCACAGGAAGTACAGTTTCCCACATGTCCATTACCACCGTATACCATACGCGTTCCATCTTTCCAGTATCCTCTGAGGTAGGCATAGTAATGTACGGCAATGCTGGGGTCTCCCTGTACGCCAAAGTTACACCCCTGGCCCTGGTTACAGTAGTAAACCAATCTTCTCATGCCCCACCTCTCATTGTCCACTTCTCCATCACCAAAATTTAATCCATTTATACTACCATTGATAAAAGCATTGCAAGCAGAATCCGCCGGGTTGTCAGCCCCATCAGGATCTTGAAAAGGACCTTCAAAGAAGTCTACCCCAATAGCAGGAGGGTTGAGTCCATAATGCCATGTTGCGCCCGTGCCGTCAACGGCCTTTCCATTATAGCAATAGCCCAATCCTCTCTTTACATCACATCCCACATAATCATCCTGGGCATCTCCAAGATCAGGGTCAAAGTTGGTGCCGAAATAAGTATTAATCAATGTGAAGGTAGATCTGTTAATAATCCGGTAATTTGTAAATGTCATATTGTTAATCTCGTCGTTTGTAGCAAATGCAAATTCTTGTGCCTGCACTTCAAGTCCAATCGCATCTCCCTCCGTTTCTTTATGGAGGTTACCCTTATCATTGAAAACGAACCAGAATGTTATGTCACCGAAAAGCTTGGATACCCTGTCACGGCTTCGGTTGCATTCTTCATTTTTGAGATCGTAGTAAGGATAGTCCCCGTTATATGGATCATAGAATCCGTCTCCATCTTGGTCATAGAATGGCGCCATATAATAGGATTGTCCTTTGGAAACATCTCCATGGGCAGGCCAGTCAAGTATGCTATTTGGAATAACATATGCTGGGAAAGCATCAGGCTCATTAAACCATGCTACAAATTCATCAACTTCCTGTCTGGTGATAATAAAGTGCTTATCCCATTCTGCACATACATCCGGTGTAATCTCCGCTGTTCCAGACGTGTCAAGTGGCCCGGTCCAGAAGTCAACTCCGCCACCGCGGTATCTTTGCGCTGCAATTCTCAATTGCTGGTTAACATCTGTTCCACCCAGCCACAAAGAGGAAAGAAACATAGAGTGCTTTAACGAGTTTTTGGGCACCTCATACTTCACATCGTTGTCCAGATCCCAAAACATGTCACCTCCAGTATGAATCAATGCTCTGACGTTGTTAAACTCAATATAGGTAGCTCCGTTTGGTTCTGCGCATCCTGCGAGCAACGAATTGGTTCCACTTGATTTTTTCTGAGCGCTACCGGTGTTAGAATTGTCTCCAGTGGTTTTGTCTTCTTTGGCCAATGGATACCGTTCGGCAATTGAACTATTTATCCAAATTGTGCTAGATAGGGCAGCGAGAAGTGTTACAGCTATTATCTTGAGTTTCATATTCGCGTTTTGATATTCTGATTAAAAGTTAAGCATCAGGCCCAGACGAATTCTTCTT
>DTRI01000252.1:24251-28206 GCA_012966015.1 Flavobacteriales bacterium
GGTGGGGCACTATAATTGCCTGGGTTGTTTATTTTAAGTGCATACATCATTCTGAAAGACTCTTCATCATTCAACGAAGCAATCGCACTTTGCGACCCAGGGTGATTCAAATATCCATCATCATCAGGATTGCCTGTCATTGAGTATACGCCTACCACGTTCTTCGTATTCAAGACATTAAGTATCTGAAAGTAAACCGTCAGCAATGCGGTCCTCTTTGTCTCTCTCCCCCACTTCAGATCGAAATTCTTATCTACCTTAGCATCTATGTTGAACTGCCAAGGTAAACGTGAGCCATTTAATGTGCCCAGCAGTACGGAATTTTCACTGCCAAATGCTCCATCTTTGGTAACCTTTCTTTGTTTACTGTAAGGAAGACCTGAGCCTCCTATGAATACTATATTAACTCCAGCCTCCTCAAATACTTTCTTGTCAAACCAGACCGGGCCGTTATAATCCTTGCCCTTTCTGTAATGGTAGTCAAAGCTAGCCTGAATTCTGTGTCGTTGATCCCAATCCAGCGAATTGATTGTTTTCAAGTTGGGTTGGCCCGAGCTAATCACGTTAAGTGCTATGGTTGAACCAGATCCTGTTCCATCAGCAAACTGTAATGTATAACTCGCTCTCATCCGTACATTCCCTTTTCTTCTCAGATCATAGGCTACGGTTAGTCCTTTAACTGTTCCAAAATCCTCATTACCCCAAGTATTATAGCTGCTTGGGAAGGCCTCGACCATGCGGATATACACAAGCTGATCCCTCATCTCTTTATAGAATACTGAAAGTTTAAGCGAAGAATAATTATTCAGCTTTTGCTGGTATCCCAGCTCGTAATCAACTGTTTTTGAAGCCTTCAGATTCGGATTGTTAACCACTCCACTTTGACCTTGCATGAACAAGTATTGAGTGGGTTCAAGTCTTACCGGGTTGAATCTTGTAAATGCCCCTCCTCCACTTTCCGGCCTTCTTGTTAAGATGTCATAATGCGCAAAGAACAAAGCCTCATCCGATATTGGAAACGAAAATGCAATACGGGGCATGAAATTAGTTTGTGGCTTATAGTCTTCAAACGCCTCAGACGAAATATCCAGTGCTTCGGTTTTGTCCTTGTCAACAAGATATGGTTGAATGCCCGAACTACTTAGCAATGGTGTTGGATTAGGTACTTCAGTTCCACTTGCGTTGTACCATGTATCACCATTCCTATATCCTTTTATCGATCCGGGATTCTGAATGTTGTCGACATAGACAACATAGTCGTCTTCAATACTTGATGGCACAGCATCGGAAAGGTGTGCTCGATCAGTACCTGCCTTTACTTCTCCGGCCGTTATTGCCGGGAAGAGCAGGTATGGATCCTTGAGCACTTTTTGGTTAGCATCAAAGCGATCTATCCTCAAACCAAGGTTGAATACCAGGTCTTTGAATGCAAATTTATCCTGTATATAGCCCGCCACATAATTGGGTTGGTAAGCACCTACGGGCCGTTCATATATAGTTTGGCCATCGTATCCATCAACCGTTCTTGTCTGGTTGAAAAAGTCATCCAACGTAGGATTGGAATTGAGCTTCTTTCCTGTATAATCATAACCGTAATATGATACGAAGCTAGATCCGTTATTAAGAAGTTCATCAGGGCTGAACATTTCAATATCGAAGGTTTCTGGTGGAAGTGAATTCACATCAATCCAATCCGTACCATTTGTTGGAAGCCCCAGCTCTTGTCTCAACCTGAAATCAAAAAATGCCTGAGAAGCTCCATCGTACCGTCTAGGATAATTTACAATTCCAATATAGATAGTATCATCCGCAGTTGTGGCTGTTCCGTTGATGTCTGTGTAAACCGGTTGCGGGTTATTCAAGTCCAGCTGGAGTATGTGATTGTTCGCCAGCAGTCTCATTTGCCTCCATAATGCTGCTGGGCCGATGCTATAGGATCTGTCAGTTCTTTGCTCATATTCAAAACCAGCAGAGATTTCATGATTGTCGAGAATATCCGCTGAACCTGAAGCGATGACTCTGAATTGATTTTGCTTGTAATGTGCGTATCCGTTTGAAATCCTTCCGGGGCTGAACCAAACATTATACACTTGATCCGAAAGTCCTCCCGGTTGATAGCCATTAGGAAGTCCACCACCATTTAACACGTCGTTATAATTTCTTACTGGATCACTGTATAGGTCGTAATAACTCTGTGTATAATCCGCAACGTCCTGGTTGATATCCGATGGTGTAAAGTCATACAGTGTATCGACAAATCCGTTGTGTATAAAGCCACCCAAATTGGTTATTGAGTCAAAACCCGGCGCGTAAGAATTTATAGTGTAAGTCTCAAATTTTCCTACATATCCATAGTCAAAAAATCTATTTTCATGCTTGGCATCTTGAAATGAGCCAAATACTTCGCCGTAGTCGACATGCAACGTATAAAATGCGTTTTTGATGGAGGATGTGTTATTCTCGTCCAATGCCTCCTCTGGCGAATCGAATTTCTGTGTAAATCTGACATAAGCTCTCCAGGTAGTGTTGTTGTATTTAGCATTATTTTCAGAGTTAAACATCGAATTTGCCCAGTTAAATGCTCGCCCGGTAACCCAATCCAGGTTGCCACCAAATGTTAAGTTGATCTTAGGCGTTGTTCTAACATCAAATTTCCCGGATAACTTGAATCCCGTATTCGCAGCGTTTTTCTTGTACTTAGTATACTCCAGGTCTTCTTCATGGATAAACTCCGTATTTTCAAAAGCGCCTGCACTGGTGCCTGAAGGCCTCAACGGAGTTTTTTTGAGCTCTGCAAGCTTTTCGTCATTCACCGAGTACATTCCAATAGCTGAAGGGGAACCGTCCTTGATATTTGTTAATTCACCTGCAATAAAGTAGCTCAACAATGGTTTTTTTACCGAGTCAGTTTTATCCCATATTTTGAGCAGAGGGCCAGATATATTAAAGCCAAACAGATTGTAGCCGTAAGGGTCAAGGCCGATATTGGTTTTCTTGTCTTTTCCAACATAGAAACCCGAGCTCAACAATTCCATGCCTCCGAAGAATGTCGGAGTTGGGCCTCTTGTGGTGATACTAATAATTCCACCTGTGGCATCGCCATACTTAGCGGGTATTCCTCCAGTTACAACGCTCACCTGTTCTATTGCAGATTGCGGTAATCCAGCAGATCCTCGCACTTTAACACCGTCAATATAAACAGTTGTAGACGCATCACGGGTTCCTCGAATGCTAATCCCATTGGCACCCCGAAAAACGCCACCAACTGTTGCGGCAATGCCCAGGGCATCTCTGGAAGGCATCCTTGCAATATCATCTCGTGTGACCGTCTCACCAGATTGAGTCTTGTCTTTCGATATGAGGGGTATTTCATAACCAATAACGTCAACCACCTCGAGCTCCGAAACTGAAGAGTTCATTTTAAGGTCTTGAAATGTAATGGCATCAGGAGTTATAATTACATTGGTCATTATTATGGGGTTGTAACCTACAAAGGACACTTTCACATCATATCTACCAGCAGGAAGAGGCTTGATCTTATACTCTCCATCAAAATTAGTAGAGGCGCCACCGAATAGTTTTCCTCCCCGTTCTGCGACGATATTGGCAAACGGTATAGGCTCTCCAGTTTCTTTGTCAATTACTTTTCCCTTCAAAGCACCATCTTGCGCCATAGCGGCCGATGAAACCAAGAGAAACATCAATAGAGATGAATAGAATTTTCTACGCATAACAGTCATTGTATTATTTAGATTCTATGAAAGGAAATCGTGGTGATTCTCTCTCGGACAAATGAATAACTCCCCTTATAAAGAGGCGTAAATATAAGTATAAATATATTTTTCTTGCAAACTTTATTTTACCGGTATAACTGGACATTATTGTTCTATTCAAATTAACGAATTCCGTATCATTCCTACCACAAAAATCCAGGAGCTAACCAGTTTCTAATTTT
>DTRI01000253.1 GCA_012966015.1 Flavobacteriales bacterium
AGGTATGTATAATCGACTAATGTAAGAACTAAAGTTGAATTTATACATTTTAAAATCGCTGCCGGCAATGAAGCTCTTTTTATCCCCAAAACATTAAGCCATTATTGGAATGGCTACGAACAAATTCGATATAACTATCTTAACTGATTCTCGATATGTAGATCCAGCTGATAGGGATTGGTATGTAGACAATCTTCTAAAAGAGGACAATCTGGTCAGGGAGGCATTGGAGAAAAAAGGTCTCTCAGTATGGCGAACCAACTGGGACAATTCGGAGTTTGACTGGACTGAAACGAAGGCCGTGATATTCAGGTCCACATGGGATTATTTTTATCGAATAGATGAATTCACCCGTTGGCTGAAGCTGGTTAGTAAAATGACCAGACTCCTCAATCCCCTGGAGCAGATAATGTGGAATCTGGACAAGCACTACCTGCGGGCGTTGGAAAGCAAAGGAATCAACATCCCCCCTACTGAAATTATTGAAGCTGGGGATTCACGCAGCTTGCAAGAGCTGACAGAGTGTTTAGGTTGGAATGAAGTAGTGCTCAAGCCGGCGATCTCCGGCGCCGCGCGCCACACCTATTCACTAAACCCAGCCACTGTCTCAGAGCATGAAGACACCTACCGTGAGCTCATCGCTACGGAATCAATGCTAATCCAACCTTTTCAGCAGAATATTATCAATAAAGGTGAGATGGCATATATGGTATTTGCTGGAAAATACAGCCATGCAGTATTGAAACTCGCCAAAAAGGGAGATTTCAGGGTTCAGGATGATTTTGGAGGAACGGTTGAGCAATACAACCCATCAGAGGAAGAGATTCAATTTGCGGAACAAGCGGTATTGGCATGTGATCCAATTCCCATTTACGCAAGGGTAGATATAATAATAGATAATGAAGGTGGGCTTGCCGTAACAGAATTAGAGCTGATTGAGCCCGAGCTATGGTTTCGGCTCCACACCCCAGCAGCTGAGCAGCTCGCGGAAGCAATCATCAAGACATTCTAGCACCTTAATTATTGACAACATAATTCAAATATCTTGAATTCAGTTATAAATTCGAGTACCTTTGAGCCGTTAAATTTCAAAACGCCTCAATTGGTTCTTATGAAACATATTTTGCTCATTTTGTCTCTGGTTGCGTTAGCAGCTATTGGTTATAGTCAGGTCCACAAAACTGTGCGTGAAAGTTCCTATATTCTGGGCAAGGAAACCAAAGTCGAAAAGCTGTTGCCTGGGGCCGGCACATTAAAAGGTAATGTGTACATACTGCATGAAAAAGTTGCTATCCCCCTGGCTTTCGTTGATGTAGAAAATGGAAAGCAGGTTCAGGCGGACAAGAAGGGATACTTCGAGCTGGAACTGGATACAGGTACGTATAACATTAAAATATCAAGTGTCGGATACAAAGACCTTATCATCAAGGACTTTACGATCAAGTGGGGAAAGCAACATTATATCGCAGTCTCTCTGGCTGCTTCGAAGGGCTTCCAAAAAAAGTAACACTCGTCTGATTTATCGGCAACTTGAGATTTAAAAATTCAACGAATAATTCAAATTATCGTTCAGGAGAAATTGCATAGCTGGCAAACCAGAACAGGCCGCTGCTTAGATATGAAGCTTCTCAATACGCTTAACGGGCCCGGGACAGTAGTTCTTATGACAAGCAACGCATGAATTAATCAGGCCATTGTAAATTTCCTTCTGATCTGAACCCGCAGCTTCTGTCAACGCTTTTAGCTGGTTCATCCAATCAATGGCATTTTTATCGAAGGCTGCATCTCTATTCATTCCCCTGGTGGTAGCCAGCGTTAACATGCCAGCATAATCGATAAAGTCAGCGGGTAAAACTGAATCACCTCTACCCTGCCTCTCCTTTAGGGATTTAATGTGAGCCTCCATTTGAAGCATCAAGAGAACCAGTTCACTTTGAACCCGTTCTTGAGGCTGATCATCAATTGGATCACCTTCCTCAGGCTTAGGCTGCTGCGAGCAGGAAAATGCAATCCCTACCAATAAGGCGAAAAGAGCCAGCCGGGTTTTCAATCCTTAATAATAACGCCAGTGGCTTCGAAGGCAAGAATAGTGCTGGGCTCTGTAATCGCCATGATCTCCGTGCTGTCCTTCCCAGCGTCGCTGGCATAGTGTCTGCGGGTTTCAACGTCGATCGTATCATTAAAAACGATGCCCTCCATAATCGTGGTTTTTCCGTCAGCACCTGATACGGGCACAAAAAACCCATAATCTTTAAAGCGAACCATCATTTTATCTGCTTCACCCAGTTTAACGTTCATCCAGCAGCCCTTTTTCTTACAAGTTTCAAGTATGGTCGTCTTCACCTTTATTTGTAACGTATCCTGGTTTTGCATTTGAGCAACTAGCTCTGTTGAGCTCACAGCGCCGTCCTCAGTAATCTCAGCTCCATAGTAATTGAGATGGGCACCCGCTTCAATGATCTGTGCGTCAGCTGCTGCCTGCCCTGCTTCAGGAGTGCTGTTACAAGCCAGCAATGATATTGCAGACAGGAGAAAGAATAGCTTTTTCATAATTGTGATTGGTTTTAAGGGTACAAATGTATTTAATAATCCAATGCGCAGAAGTTATACAGCCCTTGATCTCAATATCGTCTTAGCGGAAAGCTCTCCGCCTGACCCTATTATACCACCGCCGGGATGTGTTCCAGAA
>DTRI01000254.1 GCA_012966015.1 Flavobacteriales bacterium
GAACTAGAGTCTTCTATGTTGGACGATATTGAAAACATGATCGCAAACAAAGAGGATATTGACGTGTATAACTTACTACCAGCACTTACAGGATCTTCTTTTCAGGATGAAATAAGTAGATTGGTGAATTCTCTTCACGAACTATTGGCTAAAAAGGAAGAGATACTCTATACTGCTACTCCGGAAAGTGAAGCAATTAAAAAAGTTGACTATCAGATAAATGTTCAGAAGAAGTTACTGGTTGCCACTATTCGGTCACTGAGCAAGAAACTCGACCTAAAGAAACAAACGCTGGAATCCAAGATTAAGGAGGTTGAAGATAAATTTTACAACCTACCGACTCAAGAATTAGAATATGCCAGGCTCCTGCGCCTTTTTACCATCAATGAAAAATTTTATACAAACTTATTGGAGAAGAAAGCAGAATACTCAATTTCGAAAGCTGGGTTTGTATCGAAGAACATGATCCTGGAAAGCGCGACGGTGCCAACCTCTCCCATTTCACCTGATAGCAGCAAAGTAATTGCTCTTGTTCTTATCATAGCATCTTTCCTGTCTGCAGCTATGCTTGTGATAAGCTATTTATTGCATAATGAAATCACCTCGGTGAACGAACTTACCAGTGGTGGTCGAAAAAGCCTGCTCGGCATCATTCCATCTTATACTAAGGACATACCAGTATCACAATTATTGGTCGACAAACATCCCAAGTCGCTTATCGCGGAAGCTTTTCGATCAATCCGAACAAACTTGCACACCAGCAACAGTGATCCAGGACCGAAAGTTATTGCAATCACCTCGACTGTATCAGGGGAAGGAAAGACGTTTGTGGCGATAAATTTATCCGGAATTATTGCTTTTTCGGACAAAAAGGTGGTAATCCTCGATCTGGATTTGAGGAAACCCAAAATACATCTCGGATTCAATTATGATAATGAGCATGGTATTAGCACAATTTTAAGTGGAAAAGATAAGCTAGAGGATTGCATTAATACAAGCACAATTCCAAATATGGATGTGATTACTGCCGGTCCTATCCCACCCAACCCATCTGAAATGATCCTCAGCCAACAGATGCAGGACCTCATCGAAAAGCTGAAGCTTAAATACGATATGATTGTGATTGACAATCCACCGGTAGGAATTGTTACAGATGGAATTAGTATAATTCAACAGGCTGATTATCCGATTTATGTGTTTAGGGCCAACAGCTCGAAGAAGAATTATATCAGTAATGTGGACAGGCTTATTACGGAGAGCAAGGTTAAGAATCTGGCCGTGGTCTTTAATGGTGTTGACACCGACAGTGTATTTGGAAATGACTATAACTACGGGTATGGATATGCATACAACTATGGGTATGGATATTACGATGAAGAGTCGGATAGCAAGAAGAGGTCCTTCTGGCAACGCCTCTTCGGCCGAACATTAATTCAGCGAGGCTTTTGGCACTGAGAGTATGGAAATTCGTTCTACGCCACTTGAAGGTCTGTTGATAATTTCTCCGAATGTTTTCGAAGATGAAAGGGGTTACTTTTTCGAATATTACAGGCAGGACATATTGAGTAGTAATGGCTTTACTGATTCGTTCGTTCAAGACAACGAATCCAAATCCCAGCGTGGAGTCCTGAGAGGGATGCATTTTCAAAATCCCCCATTTGCACAAGCCAAATTGGTTCGGGTAGTGCGTGGGAAAATATTGGATGTTGTTGTAGATATTCGAAAATCCTCTGAAACATATGGGCAGAATTTCAGTATAAAGCTCACCGGTGAAACGAAAGAGATGCTCCTAATACCCGTGGGGTTTGCACACGGTTTCCTAACGCTTGAAGATGATACCGTTGTGAATTACAAAAGTTCGAATGTGTACAACAAAGAATCGGAAGGAACACTGCTTTGGAACGATAAAGATCTAGCAATTAATTGGGATGAAGACCAGCCTATTTTATCCGGTAAAGACGTAAAAGGAGAATCCTTTGATTCGTTTAACAGTTTGTTTTAGTAGGAGGCCTTTACTCTGAGGCGGGATTAGAAAATGATGAATCTGTCTGATGATATGTTGTTAACCTACTCGGGGTTCTTCCTGGTTACGGTAGTTGTCTCTTGTTTAGTTAACGGTTTAGCACTGAAGTCCTCGGCATGGGCCCCAAGAAACAAGGTAAAGAAGATTATTAGGTGGCAGTCAACGACCAAGCCTTCCTTTGGAGGCATCTCATTCTATATACTCTTCTTAATTTCTTTGAGCGTGTTCACCATGCTCTCAGGTATTGAAGAAGTGACTGAGAACAAACAGTTAATCGGAATTATTGCCGCCAGCACCCTTGCATTCCTAGTGGGTTTTGCCGACGATGCCTATAATACTATCCCAATCCTAAAATTTACCATGCAAATATGTTGCGGACTGATACTCATTTACTCGGGAATCTACATTGACTTATTTGCAAGTCCCGAGTTGAACTATGCCATCACAATGTTCTGGATAGTAGGAATAACGAATGCGATGAATTTGTTAGATAACATGGATGCTATTTCGAGTGTCGTATCGATCTTTATTATTCTATCGGCTATGCTTATTATCTACCTCAAAAATGATTTATCAAGTGTCTACTTCTTATTGCTACTGGGAGTACTATCAGGAATACTTGGCTTTCTCTACTTCAATTGGCATCCGTCTAAGATATA
>DTRI01000255.1 GCA_012966015.1 Flavobacteriales bacterium
ATTTTCAATGCATCAATTCCGTCACTGGCCACCACAACCTCGTATCCTTCTGGTTTGAGTAAAGCTTCCAGATTATCGGACATAATTTTATCGTCTTCAACAATTAGAATTTTCATCATAGGTTCTTTATTAGTGGATCAAGTTAGTATAAAATCAGGTTCTTCTGCTTTGTTAAGGTGAAACCAGCCAATGGAGTATTAAAATAAATGCCCCTATCATCAGTACGAAGCCTACCGCGTAATATCTGTACACCTTCTCTTGTGCCAGCTTCATGATAATTTCCTGCTTTGCAAATATGTTTTTTGCCTTGTTATTAATGTTGATCATGGCACTATCGTTTTTGACCACATAGTCATAGGCGCCAAACTTCATGGAAGCGACCGCTATAGTTACATCATCCCATCCGGAAATCATTACCACCTCAGTTTCAGGATTGGTCTCCTTGATCTTCTTCAGCACTTCCACTCCGTTCATTACGTCGGGGTCTTCGCCAGCCAGTTCGTAGTCGAGCACCACCATGCATGGATTCTTATGCATCTGTTTCAAACACGATTCTCCGGAAGCAAAAGTCCGTGTCTTTACTTCGCCCATGCTGCTCAGTTCACTTTGGATCAAAGTTAGAAATACCGTGTCGTCATCCACCAAATAAATTAATGGCTGATCTTTATCTGTTTTCATTTGTCTATTTTAATCTTTAGCTGTTACTGCCTCCTTTAAAACACATAACTGGTTAGATAATACATCAAGCCAAGAAAACCCGTATATAGAAGGAAGAACACAATCCACATTTGCCGGAATTGCCCATTTTCTTTTTCCAGGTTCTTTAATCGCAGCAATCGTGAGATTGTGTTACGCGTGCGGATGAAGGCGCTTTGGTTTTTCACTACATAATCATAGGCACCCAGCTTCAAAGCGTTGGCAGCTACTTCTATCTTGTCCTGGCCACTTAACAATACCACCTGTATATTATCATTGTACTTCCTGATCTTTTTAAGTACGTCCAGCCCATTCATGGTACCTTCGAGAAAATAGTCGAGCAGCACTACATCAGGCATCTCTTTTAAGTTCTTCAGGCAATCCTCTCCATTGGTGAAGCAGGATATCCTGTGTGATGTGTGTGATTCCAAATCGTACTTCAAACCGGATGCATACTGAGGATCATCCTCCACCAGGAAAATATTAAGTCCGTATTCTTTTACTAAATCCGTTGATTCCAGACCGTGTGTATCCCTAAAAGGTTGAATAAAACGGCCCAACAAATTGTATATTCTTGCTGTTCGTGTGAGTGTTGTCATAATCTATTGTGTATTAGACCTGATTGCTATGAATATAAGTAGAACAATCACTGATAAGGTTACTGCCACCTGCCACCGGAATATATTTTTGCGTTTACGTATCTTATCATTAATCACTTTTTGTACAAGTCCTGAAATACGCATAAAGGCATCGTTGTCCTTCACCACATATTCATTGGCCCCTGCTTTTAGCAACTCCGCCGTGGTCACCATCTCGGCCTGGCCTGAAAGCACAAAGATGGGGACGGACTGATTGTATTTTCTTATTTCCCTGAGGATTTGTAATCCACTTTTTGCATTCGGAATTTCACTATCCAGGTAATGGTCAAGTACAATGGCAGCCAGGTTACCATGTATGTCCGACAGGCATTCTTCTCCCGTTTCATAAGAGACTACCTCTACCTCAAAATCATCATAGTTCAACTTACGCAGGCTGTTTGCAAGCATACTCCCCATTAGCGGATCATCGTCCACTACAAATATTTCAATTTTTTCTTTTTGTCCCATTTTAATAGATGTTTTTACTTAAATTCTGCTATTCCAACCACATGCCATAGCTAGCTAGGCTCTGAACGACAACAAGTTACACAAAAACAAAATTATAACAATTTCCCATAATGGGAAAACAATAATATTTTTGGGAAGTTCTATTATTGCGCAAACTGAGAGAGTTCTTTGCGCAATTGCTGCATGGCCTGCTCACAGACCTCTTTAAGCCTTTGAGTTAAGGCAATAATTTCAACCAGGTTCGTTTGGTCATCTGCATACTCCTCAATTAAGCGAATATCTTGCTCTAAGGATTTGAGTCCCATAAAATCAATAGAGGGTTTTATTTTATGGGCAATCGCACGCACACGATCCCACTGCTTATTTTCTGCATGGCGGGTGATTTTTTCCAGTGAATCCGGCGTATGCTCAAGGAATCCTTCAATCATCTTGGCAACAAAATCGTCATTTCCATTCGAAACTTCCTGCAGGAAGGACAGGTCACAGAGTTTCCCCGTTGCATCGCGATTGTTGTTGACTTCTCGAATTGGAGATGGATCCTCAACGGCTTCCTGCCTTCCGGTGAGTCCAGCGATCTTACTTTTCAGTTCTACCAGCTTGAATGGTTTTGAGAGATAGTCATTCATTCCTGCAGCCATAAATTTTTCCTTATCGCCCTTGAGCGCATTGGCGGTAACGGCGATAATGGGTACATTCAGTTTCAATTCATTGCGAATAACCTTAGTCGCCTCAATACCACTCTTAACGGGCATTTGAATATCCATCAGTACCACATCGTAGTTGGTATCCTGTACCATGTCTACCGCAATCTTACCGTTGGCGGCAGTATCCACTTCAATACCTGCTTCTTCCATGATAATACGTGCAATCATCTGGTTA
>DTRI01000256.1 GCA_012966015.1 Flavobacteriales bacterium
CTTCTGATAAGCGCTACGAATTGATGGAACGGAGCTATGAGAACGATGTTTTAACACATATTTTAGGTTGGCGAACTTTAACTGGTATTTTGATTTTTCGGATAGCGATTGCTTTTGGGAGATTTTTTTCTGCAGATCTTGAGTCATTCGATTGTGTAAGTCCTGAGTCTCACAATTCAGATGAAAAGCATTACGGTAATTCTTTTGTGTAGCTAATGTTAAATGATGAATTGCGCTGTCAAAATCGTGTCTTGCTTCATAATAAATCCTTGCTAACTCAAGATGGGCGGGAGCAAACAGCGGTGAAATCTTCAGAATTTGATCATACATCTCGACTTGCTGGTCTAATTTATTTTCCGAGCCTGAAAATCCTAACTTTACACCGGCATACACAGCGCAAATATTTAATCCTTTACCATAGCCTTCTAAGTCGCCCGATTGGTATGTTTGAGTTAGTGACTCTGCTATTATGGAACGTATCTTACGGATCACCTTGATTTCTTTCTTCTCTTGCTGTTTTATCAAGATCTGATAGGCTTTGATATCATAGGGATCCCTGGATAGATCCTGAAGGGCTTTTTCGTAAGATTTTCGGCTCTTTTTTTTTGTTCGGCTAATTCCGGCCGCTATTTTCAAGTCGTATCGATTGTTTACTCTCAAGTCTATGGCGGGAAGGTAACCATCAGGTAAAAAAACATCAAAGTCGATTAGCCCACTATCAAGCGTTAATGGCACATTGTTAATAGTAATCAACTTGACTTGGTTGGCATCGTATATCTGCAAGCGTATATGGATTCGAGAGAGTTCAGAATTCTGCAGTTTCATCCTAGGTTCTATTTTCTTTCCGTCAATCCATATCCCAATTAAGTTATCCAATAAAAGATCATATGTTTCCACTGTTCTGTAGTTAGCATGGATAGCCGTTGAAATTCCGCAGAATAATAAGAACAAAATTATTCTTTTTACGATTATGTAGATTCTAGTCATCATTCTACTATCAGTTTTTTTATTTTACTGCTTTATTTTGCAGGGATTGCCGAATTGTATAAATGACCTGAGCCATCTTATGCAACGGGTAAAGCTCAGCATAATCTCTTTGTATCACGCTAAGTGCTTCCAGAACTCCAGACCAGTAAGTAAAACCCCGCAAGTAGTTAGCATAAGCCATATTAATTATCAAAACTGGATCGTTACCCCAAGGTGCTTCATCAATTGTATATGGGTAAGCAACAATATGTCCCCGTTGATAGATCCAAACTGCGCAGTCAATCAATCCTGCTTCGGTTGATATGCCCAAATCGGAGGCTTGAAGTTCTTGGTTGGCGTAAGTCGACAAATTTACCACTGAATTCCCCGCTCGTCGGTAGAACTCCCTTTGTGGAAAAGCATTAACTGGTGCGTAAAAGTCGGGTGTTTCTTCGGTCACTTGTCTGCCTTTTGTGATATTGTTGATTTTTTCCATCGCAACACGAATCAGCTCAGCTGATTTCATGGGCTCCAACTGGACTCCGGTGTAAGCATTTGCCAATTCAACAGCAATAATGGGCTTATCGGTTGCTACTCCTTGCCAAATTTCTACGGCCGTATTTCTACGGCCAAGTTTATAGTGACATTTAGCTGATAAAATCTGAGCACTTTCTGAAAGTATTATAGAACTTGGGCGAGATGAAAATAGAGACTCGATTTCTTCAATCGCTTGATTATAATCCTGCAAATAAAACAGAATGAGGGCTCGTCCGTAGTGTAAGTCCGCGTCGAAATCAGGTCGCGCCCCAATTAACTTGGCGAAAATATTAGAGGCCTGGCGTAGATAAACTTCTCCAATGTCGATAAAAAGTCTGGGATGGAAAAACTCAATCTGTTGGGTATCATCAACTTGATCTTGCCAGTCAATCCAATTTTGAGTGTTGCGAACTTGAGATTTGAGACGAATCCATTTGATAGCCTTGTTGTAATCACCCTGATACGAGGTCAGTGAAGCTACCAAACGAAATCGATGTAGATCAAAAGTTGAGCTTAATCTTTGATAAATTTGCGTCACCTGATCCAGATTTATCCGCAGACGTTGATAGACATTAGCTAAGCAAAGGACTACTGAATCTGATTCCGTTGGTACGGATGTGAATTGTACTTCTGCTTGGGAACGGTTGCCATTCAGGTAATATCCCATGCCCAACGCACATTGGGCATAACCGGCAAAATCCTTCGATGGATCTTGGCTGAGAAAGTTCTTCAACGCAAAAATCGCATTTTCGTAATCCTCCAGTTCCAAATAAGTTAGCCCAAGATAGTAAATTGTGTACATGCTCGGTCGCGCTTGTCCAGGAATTCGTTTCGGCAACAAATTAAGCTCTTGGTAATAATCTCGAGCCAGCGATAAAAATGCCGGATGGATCTCCATGTACATTAGCCCCAATTTGAAATAACTTAGTCCCAACAAGTAAGAAGTTTCAACATCAGGCGTTGGGTTGGGCATAGTGTCAATGGCTTTATGGTATTGGTTTTGAAAGTAAAGAGTAGTTGGATCAGCATCTACCATGGTCAAAATGGGACCTAGACATAGAATAGAAAAGGTACAAAAATAAAATAAGGAAATTTGCTTAGATTTCATTTTGAGGTTGATCTCGGAAAATTGGTCAAGCTAACAAAAAGTTT
>DTRI01000257.1 GCA_012966015.1 Flavobacteriales bacterium
CAGGAATAAACGCACATTTGAAGATAAAGGAGAGGGAGCCGCTTATTTTAGGGCGTTCAGAGGCCTATATAGGTGTTTTAATAGATGATTTGATAACAAAGGGCACAGATGAGCCCTATCGGATGTTTACATCACGAGCGGAGTATAGATTGCTTCTGCGGCAAGACAATGCAGATTTACGTTTAACACCGAAATCCCATGAGCTTGGCCTTGCAAGTGATGCAAGAATGAAGGCGGTGGAGAGCAAGCGCAATACAGCAGACAGCCTGCTTAATTATTTTGGCGAAACTTCTGCAGCTCCTGAGGAGATTAACAAATTGTTAGACAGGCTGGGGACAGCCAAAATAAAGCAGAAAACCAAGCTTAACAAGATTCTTTCCAGGCCTCAGGTTGCCTTTTCAGATCTGAAGCACGAGTTGCCAAAATTAGCAGAGTTTGTCGACGCACTTCCGGCTAATGAAGCGGGTGCCGAACAGGCTGAAATTCAGTTGAAATATGCAGGCTATCTGGAAAGAGAACGGGAAATGGTAGAGAAGATGTCGAGATTGGAAGATATACGGCTGCACTCAGACTTTGAATATGCCAGCCTTTCATCTCTTTCTTCAGAAGCCCGGGAAAAGCTGACAAAGATAAAGCCGTCTACAATCGGGCAGGCATCGAGAATTAGCGGTGTATCTCCATCTGATATCTCGGTATTGATGGTATATTTAGGGCGATAAAAGCTCATCTCAATATATTGTTTTTCTAATTTGAGCACAATAGATTGACCTTATCCAATATGGGAGACCAGTTTAACTACCTTATAGACAATTTAATTGCAGCTTGCTGGCGTTTATTGGAGCTTCCGCTGTTTGTCCTTATATCGTGTCTTATTCTTCTGTTTCTATTCATCTGGAAGCTGCTCGCACATTTTCAAAACAAGCATTCAGGCAAAGCGCTAAGTGCCAGGCAGATAGCGTTCATGCTGGTTGGTTTTTTTCTGATAGGGCTGGCTATTATCATCGATCACAAGATAGTAGAGACGTTGAATGAGGTGAGGGAGGCTAGGTCGAATAATATTTTTGGTTCGGATATCAGCCAGAATGACGGTCTCAATGACAGCATAGATCAGAGGAGGCTAGAGGAGATCAAAGACCAAATCCGCAGGGATAGCAGCTGGTTCGAGCTGGTTAGGCAAAAAGCTGAGAGCGGAAATATTGATCTGGAACAGGCCTTGAGTGCCGACGCCAAATATATTTACCGGCTAGAGCTGGAAAGGGCAGCCCGTGAACGGGTAATAATATACGACACGCTTTTACCGGTGTTTTCAAAGCTTGAGAAGCTATTTGGGGAGGTTAAGCTGAAAAGGCACAGCCTATCAGAAGGGGTAGATTTGTACATGATCAAGATTGAAGATCCATTAGTACATGGATTTCTATCTGTAATAGACCTGTCCACCTCTAATCTGGAAATAAACATCACTGAGCAATTAAGAGAAAAGTATCTGACCAGTGAATTCTCCGAAGCCAATGGTTGTCTGGTGGCGATAAACGGCGAAGCCGGGCAGGGGCCTGGGCTGGGTAGTGGATTCGGAGCATGGATAGGCAATTGGATAGTGAATGGATCCGCAATTCTATTGAAGGACAACGCCGATAGGCCATTCATTGCATTTGATCGTAAAAAGAAGGCCTCATACTATCAGGAGAGTGTGGTTGATACGGTTTTAACGGAAGAGAAATACAATGCAATCTGGGGCAGATTTGATATTATGATAAACGGCAAGAATCTCAATAGGGAGCCTGGCTTTGGCCAGCCAAGGACCATTATGGGGATTAATGAGCCAGGGAATAAGCTCTATCTACTAGTGATAGATGGAAGGCAACCGGGATATAGCATGGGATTGGGTTTAAAAGAAGCTGCCAATATTCTGGAAATATTTGGAGCTTCGGATGCCATGGCCTGTGATCAGGGTGGCTCCTCTTGTATGTATGTAAAATCGCTGGGGGGTATAATTAACCAGCCTGCTGATGGTATAGAGAGGCTTACCTACTCACATTTTGGAATAAGCGTTGAGTAGATTGGGCATTCTCATGGTAGCTAGTAGACGATTCATCCTTCTTATGACCCTGTTCCTCGTCTTCGAATCATGTGGGGACCCTAAAGCCAGTCGTGACTTTCTTCCCAGAATATATTTGTTTGGAATGGATTCGGTTTCGTTTGAAGGCAAATCGGAATGCTATTTATCCTATTTAGATGAAGATGAAGATGATCTGAGAATTGATAAGCAGCGGATAATGGCAAAGTACCGCGGTGGCATGTCTGCCGGGTTTCCAAAGCACTCCATGACCATTAAACTGCGAAAGGCACACGCGCTGGCAGGCCTAAAAAATGATAGGGATTGGATACTCAATGCTTCATATATTGATAAATCCTTTATGAGGCACAAGCTGGCCTTTGATTTGTTTAATTCCTTTTCCACCGATAATGAGGCGCCTGCGACTGCGTATGTAGAGGTGTATATGGACAGTAATTATTACGGGTTGTATGTTTTGATGGAGAGAATGGATGCTTCGGCGCTAGCCGTTGACAAACAGGATAGTACTTCCTTTATATTCAAAGGCCCCCCTATATTTCTAAGGCCAGCACTATTGTTGGATAGTCTAAATTTAATACCGTTCGATAACCAATATCAAAAATCCCCAAGAATTGCTGAGAGAAATATGCATTCACATTTGACCCGTGCCAGAGACTTTATAGCCCGGTCTTCTAACGAGGAGTTCTCAAGTGAACCTGGCGGCATACAGGATTTATTTGACATTAAAAATATTATAGATTGGCATTTATTGCTTTTGGTTACAAACAGTGAAGATGGCCTGGCTAAAAATTATTACGTCTACAAAAAAAATGAGGGAACCGGCATCCGAATAGCACCGTGGGATTACGATCATACTTTTGGGCGCGATGGGGATAATGAACCCAGCTGGGAGTCGTTTATAGATTGCCACGGCAATTTTATGTTAAAGAGGTTGCTTGCGCTCAACCCCAACAACTATCGTGAAAGCCTTAAACGAAGGTATATAGAATTGAAGGAAAGAGGGATTCTGACCTCAGAATATATTAATGGGATGATACAGGAAAATTACAGAATAATTGAACCCTGCCTGGATAGGAATGCTGCGGCTTGGCCTATGGATGCAGCACTTTATTATGATAGCCTCAATACAACCCGGGAGCTGGAGCTAATCAAAAAATGGACAGTGAAGCACATGAGACTAGTCGATGAGCTTATGCTGGCCAACTGAACGAATAAATGGAGATGTTCCACGTGAAACACGGGAATGCAGCTAGTTAATAGGTTGACAATCAGTAGGTTAAGCAAATATATTGACGTGGGTTTTTGTACACCCGGAGGGATTATTTCATGAGCCCTCCTCGTCGTGAAGGGAACCAAGCTCACTGCTTTGCCTTCCTGCCGTCAGGCAAACCGTAACCACCTTTTACTTTTAGTCTCATTCGAGCTGGCGCTTGATTCGCCACAAGTAAAAGGTTGTCCGCTATCGCGGATTGAGCTTGGTCATCAAGTACACCCGGAGGGATTAACTCGTCCGCCTGCCGGCGAACTCGTTGAGAGAAAGGGCTACAATGGAAAAAGCTTCTTCGCTTTGCTCAGTACATTTTTATTTTCGCTTCGCCATAGAGCGAGCTCCTGGCTTGCTCTATAAAAATGTCCTGTAAAGCTTTTGTCTTTGTACACCCGGAGGGATTCGAACCCCCAACCCTCTGATCCGAAGTCAGATATTCTATCCAGTTGAACTACGGGTGCCTGGTGCCAGAGCAAGTAATAATTTAATTTAAAAACTGCCGTACAAAATGCTTTTTCCAGAGGCCAAATATAAGTTTTAATTTCTTGCCCATCTGATATTATCAGTATTATTGCAACCTCACACAAGCAGAAACGTGTTGAAAATTGAAGAGCATATAAACGAGCTTTTACTGACGATAATACTGTTGGTTGCAGCGATCCTTCGGTTTTACAATTATTCCGAGCTGTCAATGAGTGGAGACGAGATAAGCGTGTTGATTCGATTGCAGCTTAACTCCTTGAAAGATGTTATTGATGTCGGGGTCCGGCCCGATGGCCATCCCGCTGGCGTGCAGGTTCTATTGTACTATTGGACTCATTTTTTCGGAATCACTGAAGCATGTGTACGACTTCCTTTTGTAATATCTGGGATTCTGGTCGTTCTTTTCTCATACCTGATACCGGCCTATAGTTTTGGTAAAACGGCAGGCCTTTATTGTGCAGCTACCATGTGCTTTCTTCAGTTTCCACTGATTTACAGTCAAATTGCAAGGCCTTACTCTCCGGGGCTCATGTTCACGCTCATGTCAGCCTGGTTCTGGCATCTTACATTATTTCGCCCGAATTCCAGATTAGTTTTGAAAATAGCCGGTTATACAATTTCTACAGCTCTTGCCATTTATATGCATTATTTCAGCTTCTTTCAAGTAATGATTATTGGTATAACGGGTTTTGTATTCCTAAATAAGTCCAATTATAAAGGCTACTTAATTTCTGCCTTGTTAGTATTTATTCTATTCCTGCCACATTTTGATATATCATTGGGCCACGTGAAGCTAGGTGGGCTCCGGGAAGCAGAATGGCTGGGCACTCCCGATCAGGAAACAAATTGGTTTCTAAAATATTTGTTCTTCGCATTCAATTACTCCTATTCTCTGATTGGCCTGCTCGGACTTATATTTATTATTTCCGTATACCACATCAGAAAGAGCCTCAAGCTAACCTGGCATCACCTGGTTTTTCTCATTTGGTTCATTCTGCCGTTTCTCGTTGGATATGGTTATTCCGTTCTCGTAAATCCAGTACTTCAAAAGTCTGTTTTGATTTTCTCATTTCCCTTCTTGGTTTTTTTAATTTTTTCATTTGTCAGAGATATTTCTAAACCGTCTGCTAAAGCTGTTGCCACGATGGGCCTGCTTGTTTTCGGTGTATTCAATACGGTTGTAGGCCAATCATTTTACCAGTCTAACTTTTTTGGGGTGCTAAAAGAAATAGCACAAGGCACTATTCAGAGTATTGAAAAGTATGGTGAGCAAAACATAACCAAAACGATCAATCTTTATCATCCCTATTTGATTAACTATTATTTAGAACGTTATAACAAGCCAATTGAGTTTGTGTCGTATGCGGCAGAGTCTCAAGAACATCAATACGAAAACCCTGGCCGCCAGGACCTGACAAAAATGATTGATATAGTGGATAGCGCCAACACAGATTACTTTCTCTACTGTTGGTCCAGTGGCTACAGCCCCCATGAGATGACGGAAATTATTCAGGATAAATACCCTTGTATAGTTGAGCGGGCGTATTATTTCAATTCGGAGTTTTATCTGTTTGGTAAAGAAATAACAGCTGAATGTGTTAAAAATGAGCCTGTTTTTTTATCCCTGAATGATTTTGAAAATGAAAGCGCGTATTGGGCGAGCAGTAATACCGGGAGTCGTGAACATATTGGCCTTGA
This sequence comes from Flavobacteriales bacterium, assembly GCA_012966015.1. GTDB lineage: Bacteria > Bacteroidota > Bacteroidia > NORP154 > NORP154 > NORP154. The sequence goes on from DTRI01000257.1 coordinate 5,523, forward strand.
CAGCACTTTTGGCTATCAGCTCACACCCGATATTGAGTTTGGGCCAACACTTCAGATGAAGGTTAAGGACCTGTTTAACGCAACGGATAACATTATCCATACCAGCCTTTGGGTAATGGCCGAAGACTTACAAACTGATGCCATTATGGTGATTACCCTGGAATCCAAGAGTAGAGTCTATGAATGGAGAGGCATGAACATATCTTATTTTGTTAAGAAGCCAGGGGATTGGGCAAAGTGTTATCACTCATGGCGCTTTCCTCAGATAAAGTCAAAAAAGGACATAATAAAGGTTTATGTGTGGAACAATGATCGCGCTTCTTTTGTAATCGACAATTTTCAGGTGAAAGTTGAGCAGGGCAATCCGATAATTTATGGTAACCACGACCATTCCTTATAATATTTCACTTTAATATTAGTTATACTAACAGTTTTCACCCATCAGCTGCAATGCTTAAACAATATTCGAAGATATTCTTTACTGCTCTTGGTATAGCTATGATGTGTCCCCACCTGGTATTTGCTCAGGGAATTGCTGTGGGGCAATGGATGGATCATTTGCCATACAGAAGCATTGTTGCCGTGGAAGAGGGAAGAAATGTCATTTACGCAGCCACTCAAGATGCCGTCTTCTTTTTAAGCAAAGAGGACAATTCTCTTAACAGGCTAACCAAGGTATCCGGATTATCGGATGTAGGCATATCCGCCATTGGATATACTGAAGCATCTGATGCCTTGGTCATTGCCTATACCAACTCTAACATCGACATCATCCAACATACGTCCATTATCAACTTATCAGATATAAAGAGAAAGAGTATTCTCGGAGACAAGAGCATTAATTCAATACATTTCTCTGGAAGCACAGCATATTTGTCAACGGGCTTTGGCATTGTGGTAATGGACATGGCAAAGCTTGAAATAAAGGATACCTACTTTATTACCGTAGCTCAGGATGCGGTGAATGCAATTGCTTTTTACAATGATTCAATTTATGCTGCATCAAGTAATGGTGTTTACAGAGCGGCGATAACCGGTCAAAACTTATCAGACTTCGGTTCCTGGACACTGGTGACAGAGATACCGGCAGGAAATTACAACACCATTGAGGTTTTTGTAAGCAAGCTTTATATCAATAGGGTCAACGACCACTCAGATGGGATTGATAACGACTCCATACATGTGTATAACGGCAGCTTTTGGACCTATTTTTACCCGACTGTACTCAGAACAACAAAGGATATAAGATCAAATTATGGTGTGCTCATGATCACCGATCCCAATTGGGTCAGTAAATACAACAGCAGCTACCAATTGATTGGATCGCATACGAACCCGAATTCAGCCAACCAGGCATTGTTAGATGTAGATGGCAGTGTTTGGACTGCCGATGGATACGCGGGATTGATGCAGGATAACGTCGACTGGGGAGTTTATCCCAACGGCCCAAATAGCAATCAGGTTTTTGATCTTTCCATGGAAGGTGGGAAGTTGTGGGTAGCTCCGGGTGGCCGAACTGGATCATGGGGGAATACTTACATCGCAGCTGGTATGTATAGCTACATTGACTTTCATTGGAATCACGCCGAATATCAGGATTTGAATTCCATACATGACATCGTGGTGGTTGAGGTGGATCCAAATGACAACAATCGCGTTTTCGCCGGCGCATGGGGACAGGGAGTGCTTGAATTACAAAACGGAAATTTAGTTGCCGTGCACAATGAGGTTAGTACGGACAGTGTTCTTCAGGGGGTAAAAGATCAAGACGGTTATTTGAGAGTAGGGGGGCTGGACCTGGATAAATCGGGGAATCTCTGGGTTTCATGTACGGAGGTAGACAATTTACTTTGTGTACGCACAGCAGCTGGAAGTTGGTTTGGCTTTCAATTTCCGTCACTTGGATTAAATACCAGAGTAGGCCATGTACTGGTTGATGCGAACGATCAAAAATGGGTGCTGGTTCCCGGCAATGGAATCCTTGTTTTTGATGACAATGGGTCGTTTAGCAATACCAACGACGATCAGTTCATCAGATTGGTAAATACAGCGGGAGCTGGTAACCTTCCGACCAGGGAAGTAAATTGCATCGCTGAAGATCTCGATGGAGAAATATGGGTGGGAACGCATAAAGGGGTTACTGTTTTTTATTCTCCCGAGCTGGTATTCACGGGGGATGATTTTGACGCACAACAAATATTGGTTGAGCAGGATGGGTATTTTCAGTACCTACTGGAAGCGGAAGCTGTTATCTCGATTGCCATTGATGGAGCTAACAGAAAATGGCTGGGTACCGATGGGGCAGGTGTATTTCTGATGTCGGAGGATGGAACGCAGGAGCTTGAACATTTTACCATTGACAACAGTCCGCTGTTCTCGAACAGCGTAACCTCTATTGCAATAAATCATGAAAATGGCGAAGTTTTCTTTGGGACGGAAAAGGGTATTGTTTCCTATCGCGGAACGGCGACTGGAGCACAAGAGGTATTTACCGATGTGTATGCCTATCCCAATCCGGTACGGCAGGGCTACAACGGGGTAATTGCCATTAAGGGGCTGGTAGCTGATGCCGATGTTAAGATTACGGATCTCACGGGGAGCTTAATTTATCAGACGACTTCTCTGGGAGGCCAGGCCATATGGAACGGAATGAACTTTCGGGGCGATAAAGCACAAACAGGCGTCTATCTGGTGTTTGCCACTAATGAAGATGGAGCCACGAAAATGGTAACCAAAATTCTCTTTATCAACTGATGACAATTTGGCCAGGGATTATCATTCCCTTAGCTAATTTGTATATTTGACCTGATAAATCCCGACTTGTCCACCGACGTGTCAGACGAAGCGACAGCGAAGGAGGAAGCTTAACTCCCTTGATTTACAACACACGAGGCATTATACTGCACTGCATTAAATACTCTGAGACGAGTGTTATTGCCAAGGCATATACCGAATTGTTCGGCATACAATCCTATATGATCAACGGGGTAAGGGCCAAAAAATCGAAGAATAAACCGGGGCTTCTGCAACCACTTACCATGCTCAATATGACGGTCTACCGCAAAGCAGGTGGTGGTATTCAAAGAATAAAGAGCTTAAGCAGCATTCCCCAAAAGATTGCATCGTCAGCTGGTATCAGTAATTCAACTATATCACTGTTCATCGCGGAAGTACTGTATAAAACGATTAAAGAGGAGGAGCCCAACAAAGATCTATTCGAATTTTTGATGAGCTCACTAGAGAAACTAAAAGAGGATCATATTCCTGCCAACTTCCACCTCTTTTTCTTGTTGCAGTTGAGCAAATACCTTGGCTTCTATCCCTCACATGGCGAGAAGGACTCAGTTAATTTCTTTGATAAACGAGAGGGTGTCTTTTCGGGCTCCATGCCGGAGCACCCGGATTATATTGCCAGTCCGGACAGTGAAAACCTATCTCTATTGCTTCAATCTGATTTTAGCGGGCTTGGCACGTTTCGGCTCTCCTCTCAAGCGCGCGTGGAGCTTCTCGAACATATCGTGAGTTATTACGAGCATCATATTCCGGGGATGGGTAAAATTAAATCTCACCGTGTTTTAGCAACTGTTTTCAATTGACCACCCCGATTGATGGCATAATCTTTGCCGAGAGCTTCTGATTGCCAAATGAAATACACGCCAACAGTTAATCCTATTATAGCCTGGTCCATGCGTGGGTTGTTGTTCTCAATTCTATGGTCCTTGATCACAGAACCCGTGTATGCTCAAAAGCTGACTGTTGCAGACGAAGGAAATAAGCAGGGGCTTTCTGATGTAGCGGTATTTAATAAGCAGAGGAGCATTTCTGAAATGACCAATGAAAAGGGTATCGTCAATTTAAAAAACTTTAATGATCAGGACACCCTCGTTTTTCAACATCCTGCATATATAGACCTATATTTTACCAAAGCAGAGCTGAAGTCCGTCGATTATAAACTTTACATGCTCAGTGAAGTTCAGATGCTCAGTGAAGTTGTGATGTCGGCCAACAAGTTGGTTGAGAAAAAGAGCGATGTGCCCTTAAGAATGGAAGTAATTGACCCAATGGAAATGGAGTTTTTCAATCCACAAACAGCGGCAGACATGCTTCAGAAAACGGG
>DTRI01000258.1:0-4897 GCA_012966015.1 Flavobacteriales bacterium
ATGGATTTTCTTCGTCCATTATCTTTTTAGTCCATTAGTTTATTATGCCAGCTATCTTTGAGGAGCACTTCCCATTTGCTGTCAAAGTCCTTTTTGGTATCCACAAGATTATTGAATACGATAGTATCTGCATCCACCTCTCTTCGATGAAGAAGGCCTTCAAATTCATCAATGCGACAAATATTTATTTTCTCATTATCGCGATAAGCGATGTTCATTCTGTCAAGCAGTGCAAGATTAAACTCATCGCTTAGCTCTTTGATGAACTGAAAAGATTTGTCTATCGAACATCCCGAGGCTTCCGCCTTCTCCTCGTCTACCATAACCACGATAAACAAGTTGTAAAAGATCTCTACGGCTGCAGCGAGTTTAGCGCCATGTGCTGACCAATCCAGAATGAACTGCTTGGATTTTTCGTTTATTTCCTTAACCTCATCAGCAGACAACTCTCTATTGCATTGGTAAATCCAGATTCTAGTGGTTCCCGGTAAGTCCTGATAAGAAAACATCTTTAGATATTGTTGGATTTGACTATGAGCTCAGCCAGATCCATTACTTTGGTTTCACCTTCTTTATTCTTGTCTTTAACGCCATCCGTCATCATCGTCATGCAAAACGGGCATGCTGTGGCGATAACACTTGGATTTGTTTCCAGAGCCTCCTCTGACCTTTCAATATTGACCTCTCTATCTCCCTTTTCTGCGTCTTTAAACATCTGTGCACCACCGGCCCCGCAGCACAGTCCCTTACTGCGATTTCTTTTCATTTCTACCAGGTTTGCATCTAGTGATTCCAACACTTTTCTAGGTGCCTCATATATGCCATTTCCTCTTCCCAGGTAACATGAATCATGGAATGTTATCGTTTTGCCTTTAAACTCTCCCCCATCCGCTACCTTTAATCTCCCGTCGTTGATCAATTGCTGTAAAAAGGTCGAGTGGTGATATACCTCGTAGCTTCCTCCCAGTTCGGGATATTCATTCTTGAAAATGTTAAAGCAGTGTGGACAAGCAGTAACAATTTTTTTGATGTTGTATCCGTTCAACACCTCGATATTTCCCATGGCCTGCATTTGATATACAAACTCATTGCCCGCGCGTTTGGCCGGATCACCTGTGCAGCTTTCCTCCGTACCAAGCACTGCATACCTGATACCCACCTTTTGCAGAATCTTTACGAAATCTCTGGTGACTTTTTGATAGCGATCGTCAAATGCTCCCGCACAACCTACCCAGAATAATAGCTCAGGCTCTTCACCTTTTGCTTTAAGCTCTGCAACTGTAGGAACATGAAAAGCCCCATTATTCGATTGCTGCTGACTATCCTGCTGTGGTTGTTCTGTCTCCTCCATTGATCTACTACTATGTATTAAGCGTCAGGCCCTCTGCCCATTTCATTCTGTCCTCAGGCGAAAATTGCCAGGGTGAGCCGTTGTTTTCGATATTGGTAAACATCTGCGCAAGCTCCTTGGGAGCATTTGATTCTTCCATCACCAGATTCCTTCGCATATCCATTATAAGCGACACCTGGTCAATGTTTACAGGACATTCCTGAACGCATGCATTGCATGTTGTACAGGCCCACAACTCCTCCGTAGTAATGTAATCACCAACCAAGGATTTGCCATCACTAAAATTTGAATCCTTTGAAAGTCCAGGGCCGCGATCATTCATCCTCTTGCGCGTATCAATCATTATCTTTCTGGGGGAAAGTAGCTTACCGGTAATATTAGCCGGGCAAACAGAAGTACAACGACCGCACTCTGTGCACGTCAGAGAATCAGTATAGTTTTTCCACGTTATGTCTTCGATGTCCTTAACGCCAAACCTCTCAGGTGGCGGTGATTCCTCCCCACCCGCTGGCGGGGCGAAGGCTGTGTTAGGGTCCATCATTATTTTAACCTCTTTAGTAACCGATGCCATATTGTTCATCTGAGTCATGGGCTTCAAATCGGTGAGAAAGACATTCGGTATTGACATAATAATGTGAAAGTGCTTGGAGTACGGTAAAATATTTAGAAAGATGAAGATCAGGCATATGTGAATCCACCAATTCGTTTCCTGGACCATATGAGCTGATTCAACTGAAACAAGGCCTGTAAGCAGGGAGCTTATGGGATATGACCCGTATATCTCGTTGCTGTGATGTACCAAATAACCCGTGTTCATCCCAATCAGGGAAAACATGAGTATCAAGATCATCGTTAAGGCAGCGGTAGCATCCATACTCGATTTGGTCGTCATTTCTACTCCGCTAAACCGCTTGACTTTCATTACATGCCTGCGTACCAAAAAGGCAAAACAGGAGAGTATTATTATTGCCGCAAAAACATCACCTGATGCAGTTATGAAGTCGTACAGGATTCCCCAGGATCCAAAAATCCTTTCAGTACCTGCCAATCCATCTATCATCATTTCCAGGGACCCGATAGTTATCACCATGAAACCCCAGTAAACCAAGGCATGCATCAAACCAATAGCCGGTCTTCGCAGTATTTTAGTTTGCCCGAAAGCAACCAATAAGGTCGTGGTAATGCGCTCCGAAATACGATCGACTTTAAAACCCTTTTTGGTAAGTCGAAAAAATGAAACTAACCTGAAAACTGTATATGTAAAAAGGCCCAGCGAAAGGAGAAGAAAGAGGCCGAAAATTAATTGTTTGCTCATTGAAGCAAGACGCAATAGTATACAGACAAATATAAATTACTTATTTGTCTTTCTTTCCAAATAGTGAGAAATGCACATATCTTTTCGGATGATCTTTTACATCACTAAGCAAAGAATCCAGTGCAAGTGAAGCTCCGGCCAGATTATTGTAAAGAGAATCATTATTAATTAGCATTCCCATTGTTCCTTCTCCTGCATTGATCTTTTCAAGAATAAGTGATGCATCTTGTAACGCGAGATTGGCGCTCTGTAAGGTAGCGGCAATATTTGCCTTAGCCAGGGAGTCGCTTATCTGAGAGAAGTTGTCCAGAATATTGGAAAGCTCACTACTCTTGCTATTGAGATTGCTGGCGATGCCGTTAATGTTTACGAAGATCGAAGAAATTCTTCCCTTGTTCTCACTGATGAGCTCATCCAGGTTCTTTGAAGCACTTTCAAACCTATCAAAAGAACGCTTTAGGCTTTCAAATCCTGCACCCAGGTTCTTGCGCGCATCTTCATTGAGGATCATCTGGACTATCGTCACAGCAGAGTCCATTGAACCTATCAATTCTTCCGCCTTCAACTTGAGCGGTGCAATAGTTGCATTGAATGATTCTTGCAGGTCAGCTTCAATGTCAGAATCTAAGGTGTCGCCGCTTAAGTGAACATCTTCGCTTTTCGTGAGCAGCAGCTCCACAGCTTTAGATCCCAACAAGTCGGCACTGATAATTCTGGCTTTAGTACCTCTTGGCAATGCTATAGTTTCTTTCCCCAAGATGAACTTCACCACCACCCTACCTGATCTGTCATCATGAAAAGAAACGGTACCCACTTGTCCAACCTTAAAGCCATTTACCTGAACTGGATTTCCTTCGACCAAGCCATTTATTTTATTATAGACGGCATAGAAGTACTGCTTGTTCGAAAGTATATTTTCTCCCTTTAAAAAATTCAATCCCCAAACCAGTAAACCGATGGCTGCAGTAACCACCACCCCAATTTTGATCTCCTTGTTAAACTTCATGATATTATTAAAAACTCCCATCTTCTATTTCACCATTTTTATTGCATCCTGCAGATTAATCCGCTCTCCGTTATGAAACGCCACAACAAAAGCGCTGGAAAATCCCTTTTCCCTCACCTCTACTTGTAATCTGTAAGCTGATGCCAGATCCCTTTTTTCTCCCGCAGTATATTTAAACCAGCCACCAGATACATACTCCTGAACGTTTGTAATGCCATTAAATTTGGGTGAGTCTAACGAAATTGCGTTTGAAGAGGTTACAATTTGAACCCTAAATATTATCCCGTCAACAATTTGCATGGGCTCATTCGGCGAAAAATTGGCAGGCAATGTGCCCTCCATCACCGTCTTATAGTCCTTGAACGCTCTATATATCGCAGAAGCCAGATAATCTTGTCCATTCTCAGAATTGAGGAATTTCTCCTCTTCTTTGTTGGTTAAAAATCCTGTCTCCACGAGTATGCTCGGCATCGTAGTTTGATGCAGCACTAAAAATCCAGCTTGTTTTACCCCCCTGTCTTTTCTCTTGGCCCTATTTTTAAACTGCTTCTGAACCATCGCTGCAAATTCAAGGCTCTGATCCAGGTAAGCATTCTGATAAAGTGAAAATATGATATCCGCCTCTGGTGAATTAGGATCATAACCCTCATATTTGGTTACGTAGTCATCTTCCATAAGAATTGATGCGTTTTCCCTTTTGGAAAGCTCCAGGTTGGCTTGCGTCTTATTCAATCCCATTACGAACGTATTGGTTCCATAGGGCGCTGATGACTTGTTTGAATTGGCGTGAATACAAATAAAAATATCCGCCTTATTTTTGTTGGCTATATCTGCCCGTTCCTTCAATCCTATGAATTCATCCTTTTGTCTTGTATAGATGACATTTATATCATCGTAGTTCTCAGATATATATTTACCGAGCTTCAACGAAATGGCAAGTACAACATCCTTTTCGTATGTTTTAAACTTGCCCGTACCTAAATTTCCCGGATCCTTTCCGCCATGACCTGGATCAATCACCACAGTTTTCAACCGAAACTGGCTTTCACGTGATGGATCTGTTCCTGAAAAGCACAGAAAAAATATGATAACAAAAAGATATAAAATGCGTTTAGTCACCATTACATTTTTGATAGTTTTAACATAGTCTCTTAACATATCCGATTGCGCAACAAAATTAGCATTAATATTATTCTCCTTAGGGCGGGGTTGCTTCTATTTTTCC
>DTRI01000258.1:4907-9638 GCA_012966015.1 Flavobacteriales bacterium
AAACTCATAATATAATTTATGATCTTTCGTGAATATTCCTTCAAATGATTTAAAAATTCCTATCCATGCTTGTATAATTGTGTATAATTACAGCTGCATTCTTTGCATTTATATCGTTGCTTCCCTTTTGTTTTTCCTCGTTACTTTGTTAATAAATCTGGCCATTTCACCCCTGGATTCATACGGTGCATTTCTACCTAAATCCACCAGCCAGTTACAACTCATTCAGGATTCCCTTAATCCGGATTCAACCATAAGCGATACAATTGTTGTTCCTCCGGCAAAAAGCAGCGCACTAAAATCCAAGGTGGAATATTCCGCAGAGGATTCTATTAGATTTGATATAACAAAGCAAAAAGCATACCTATTTGGTAATGCAAAGGTAGACTATGAAACCGTTACCTTAACTGCCGAGTATATCGAGCTTGATATGAGCAGTAATATTGTTTATGCCATTGGTAAACCCGACAGCACGGGTAAGCTGAAGGGAAAGCCCATTTTCTCTGATGATGGGCAGGAGTTTAGCACCGAAACTATAACTTATAACTTTGAGACCGAAAAAGGATTAATTACACAGGTAATTACAACCGAAGGCGAAGGATTCATACACAGTGATACCGCTAAAAAGTTCCCGGATGATATACTGTATATCAAAAACGGCGCATACACTACCTGTGATTTGGAGCACCCACACTTTTCAATAAAAAGTCCGAGAATTAAGATAATTCCAGATGATAAGATAATTACCGGACCTGCATATCTGACAATTGCAGATATTCCCACCCCTTTAGTGCTTCCTTTTGGATTGTTTCCGAATAAGAGGGGGCGATCTTCAGGTATACTTATTCCAACTTATGGTGAATCGCTAAACACCGGGTTCTTCTTAAAGGACGGAGGGTATTATTTTGGTATTAATGACCGGGTAGACCTCGCGCTAAGAGGTGACATTTATTCAAAAGGGAGCTGGGCCTTGAAAGCGCACAGCAACTACAAAAAGCGCTATAAGTACAGTGGTTATCTGGATATAAGCTATTCCGAATACCAATTTGGTGAGCGGGAGTTAGCAGAATTTTCTAAACAAGAAGACTTTTTTATTGCCTGGAGTCATAGACAAGACCGCAAAGCAAGGCCGAATAGCACCTTTTCAGCAAAAGTCAATGCAGGATCAAAAAATTATAACAAGTTCAATTCCAATAATGCAGATACTTATCTCACCAATACGTTTCAGTCCAACATTTCGTATTCGAAATCCTGGGCCAACAGGCCGTATAACTTATCTTTGAATTTAAGGCATAGTCAAAACACCCTTACCAATGTGGTTGACATAAGCCTTCCAGAAGTTGCCTTCAGCGTCAACAGAGTATACCCATTTAAACAAAAAAACAAAACGAGTAAGGGGAATGCGTTCAGCAACATTGGCGTTAGCTACAGGCTAGACGCGATCAACAAAATAAGCACCTATGACTCGCTGCTCTTTAAAGAAACTGAATTCTCTGATTTTAACAATGGAATTAAACATACCGTTCCCATTAGCACTTCCATCAAATTATTGAAGTATATCAATTTAAATCCGTCAATCAATTTCACAGACAGGTGGTACTTTCAGTCCATCGAAAAACAGTGGATTGACGATACCTTGTTTACCACCACCGATACGATTGTAGGATACATAAAAACAGATACAATTATTGGCTTTCAAAACGCTTACGACTTTAGTTTCAGCGCCTCCCTTACAACGAAGTTATTTGGGATGATTCAATTTAGAAGCAAGCATTTAAAAGCTATTCGACATGTTCTCACTCCCAATATCGGCTTTTCATACCGCCCTGATTTTGGTGATAATCAATGGGGGTATTACAAAAGTGTACAATCGGATACGCTTGGCAACACAACAGACTATTCCAAATTCGGGGATAATACAACCTGGAGGGGATATTATGGGGCCCCACCTATTGGGAAGTCAGGAGTTGTGAATTTTAGTTTATCAAATAACCTGGAGATGAAAGTAAGATCTAAGAAGGACACAGCCAACCCAACCAGGAAAATCATGCTGATTGAAAATCTGAAAGTTTCCGCTTCCTATAATATGGCCGTGGATTCGATGAACTGGTCCAAGATCAGCCTAACCGGATTTACACGACTTATTGGAAACCAGTTATTTGTCAGGTACGCTGCATTCTTCGATCCTTACATTCTGATCGTTAATGCTAATGGCGTAACCACCCGGGTGAACAGGTTCGAAATAAATGAATACGGAAGACTGGCCAGGCCAGAAAACTCGGATTGGTTTGTAGGCCTAAATCTTCGTCTGGGCCCCGATATGTTCAAAAGATCTAACAAGCCACCAACGCTTACCGAAAAAACAAGTGATAAGGGAAGCGAGGAAGAGCTAGAAATGATTAACAACAATCCGGAGAGTTTTATAGATTTCTCTACACCCTGGTCCGTTAACCTAGCCTACAATCTGAGCTACCTAAACCGATATTATTATACAAGCAGTGAAAGTCGGGATTCCATTTCCAGCAAACTAATTCAAACATTGTCTATTACCGCCGATATAAACATCACCGATAAATGGAGAATTGGAGTAAGAACGGGTTATGATTTCGTGAATGAAGATTTTACTTACACTTCCATCGATATTTATCGTGATCTTCACTGCTGGGAAATGAACTTCAACTGGATACCCTTCGGTTTCAGACAGAGTTATAATTTTGGCATAAAGGTTAAATCTTCCATTCTACAGGACCTTAAGCTAACCAGGAAGCGGGAATGGTATGATCGAAGCCAACAATTTTAATTAATTACCATACAGAAATGAAGACAGTAATAAACTCTGAAAAGGCTCCTGCACCAATAGGCCCTTACAGCCAGGCGGTGAAAGCTGGCGACACCCTCTATATATCTGGGCAAATTGCCCTGGATCAAGCAACTGGTGAATTATTGACGAACAGTATTGAGGAGGAGACCGAGCAAGTAATGAAGAATTTAAATTACGTACTTGAGAAAGCGGGAATGAATATGAGCAACATTGTAAAGTGTTCCATCTTCATTACCGACATGAATAACTTTGCCGCAATCAATGAGGTGTATGGCAAATATTTTACGCATGATCCACCTTCACGCGAGACGGTGGAAGTCTCGGGATTGCCGAAAGGAGTTAATGTAGAAGTATCAGCTATTGCTTTTATATAATTCTATTCCTTACCAGTAGAAAAGGAGTTTATCACTCGTTCCCAGTCAATACCAAAATCGACTTCTTTATAGTCCTCGGGCAACTCATACTGAATAGACGCTTTTATTCGAGAATTATAGTGCGGATGGGTCATTAAAATTTCAAGACTTTCATCATAACTCCCCGATTCTCTTTTGAGTCTCCTGAAAAATGCGGCCAATGATTTGGGACTTATTCCTGAATCGGCCAATAAATCTAATCCATATTGATCTGCCTCTTTTTCTTGCTGCCTGTCAAAAACTGTAGAAATTGCTGTTTTACCTAATTCACTTAGCATCACGGCGTCACCACCTGTTAATATTGAGAAGATCAGATTAATCCCAAACTCCTTGATCAACTTTGATACCACATGTCGCTTCTCAACATGTCCTATTTCATGTGCTAATACAGCAGCAACTTCATCGGCATTATCGGCAAATCGTAATAATCCAGAGTAGATAAAAATATTCCCTCCCGGCAGGGTAAACGCATTAATTTCCGTGTTATCAATTACCTTAATGGTATATTGATAATCCGTTAGCCCAATTTGACCTATCAGGCGTTCTGATATTTTGAAAATGGCAGAATCAAGCGCAGGCGTGTGTATTTCCTCAAATCCTGGTGTATTGGCCAATATATTATCTACGATTATTTCCCCGAGTTGTTCTTCCTTTTCCAAGGAAATTTCCAGAACAGATTTATCAGGAAATATGGGGAATATCACAAACACACCCCAGATCACTCCAAACAGAATGAGTAGTTTTAGAAGGTCCTTGAGTAAAGCCCATTTCATAGCTTTCTAAGCCGGTGGTTTATTAACGGCCTCTTTCATTTCTGCCTCGTCTTTTATTCGATAGACTATTTGGTAGGACAATCGACCGAAAAAGAGGAAGTAATAGAACTGCCCCTTTCTAGACTTAACAGCAGCGATAATGCTAAATATAAAGTACAGCAGATTTGCAATGACTACCATCCAGATATATCCAATGTAATAGTCATTTACTTCCCAAGAGTGAAAAAAGAATATCCTTACCGTCCAAAACACCAAACCTGCGTTTAGGATGCTAGTAGGTATTTGTGCAAATAAAGAATGAAGTGCATGAAAATGCACAAACCTGCTCTTCGATTTGTTAATGGAATAATACACAATGGAAGCAATCAAGTTGATTATTGGAAGGGGAAGGCCTGCAGCCACCGCTGCAAACATCATAAGGTACGCCCCCATTGCATCTTCCCTTTCTCTAATTGTAACCTCGTCTGGTTGTGGTAAAGGGTGATAATCTGACTCTTCTTCCATCAAGGTTTATTCTGTTTTTGTCTCCTCATCATCGTCTGGCTTGTCATCCTCTCCTCCATCACTCGAACTCCCCGTATCACCTGCACTTGAGTCAGGTCCCTCATCTTCATTTTTTGATTCGGGTTCTGTCGGTTCTTCTTCATCAGCCGCTGCAGATGGTGCTTCATCAGCTCCAGAATCTGACGAACTTTCCTCTGCTGCACTTGAGTCAGGTCCCTCA
>DTRI01000259.1 GCA_012966015.1 Flavobacteriales bacterium
TCAAAACTCCAGACTGTCGGATTTCCTTCGGTCTTAGGATCTCGTGATTTTTTGAAGAAGATTATTCCATCCTCATGTAATCGAGATAATCTATTAGACAATTGTGATTTACCTTTTGCCCAGGTTGTTCCACCATGAGTTTCCATGTACTTGACATAGGACTGATGAATAGCATCTTTATCTGTTGAAAAATGGTTGCCTTCATGCATCCCCCACTCACAAATTGACCGTCCAAGATCCCAGGTATAATGCCCACCATTATCTAAAATCTCGTAAAACCAGCCAATAATAGGATCTGACTGTTTTATTTGTTCCAGTCCTGCTTTGGTAGAAATCATGTTAGCTTCAAAATCAAAATCCTGAATTACATCTTGAATTTTGTCAGATTTTAGAAAGTAATAGAAACCTTCCTTGCCACCATCATTCCACTGTTGCTCAATCCTTTTATATTCACCTCTGGTCATTTTTTTATTTTTGACATCGATGACTTGGTATCTTCTGTCATCAGCGTCCTTATTAATGACCCAAGACTCATTGGATGAATAAATAAACCTTCGGTGATTATTGACGACAAATGCATTAACTCCTTTTGGTTCGATGGTAAAGGTATTCTCAGTTTGCATTGTTTTTAGTGTGCCGACAGCCCTCTTATCACCAGCAAAAACACTTTCATCGGCAAAGACCAACAGTCGATCTTTCATCTGCATATTAAACTGCTGCGTTAACCTAGAATTATCCGTTAGATGATAGAAGTAATGACCAAACAGCTGCCCGAAGAAAGTGGAAAACAATCCTTTTCCTGAGCCTTGACCTGATTGCAAAACTAATCCAACTGTTGTTCGATTATTCAAATGTTTTGTTAGGGCAGATGCCATCCAATAAAGGATATATTCAAAGAGTTGTCTCTTTTTTTCACCCTGATAGTTGCCACACAAGATATTACTAATATGGTTCAGGTAGAGTCGGCACGCATCTTCTGCTTGAGCGTTACTAGTAATTTGACCTAACTTCTGCCTGTCAATAAACCGAATTAACCCTCTACTGTCATCCTCACCCAACCAATTGTTTTTTTCGCTGGCAGAACTCCAATCATCAAAATAATCCCATACTCTTTCACCCTTATATACTAATCGTTCATCTGCAGGATGAAAGTGTGCTCGATCATATTCTCTCCGTTGATCCCACTCTAACCATAACTTGCCCAAGGTCTGAATCTTTATAGACCATGTTTTAGAACCGTCATCTGCAGTATTGGCAAGAGATTTACATTGCACAAAATCATTGCTGAATTTTTCTCGAAAGTCACTCCTTGATTGGAAAAGTATTGTCTTATAACCCTCGCCAAATTCCTGATGATAAGATGCTTTGGTGTATAACAGAACACAAACATCTCCTTCGATAGTACAAATAGCGTGATTCTGGTTTAACTCCTTGAGTCGATAATAATCCTCGAAGGTCACCATTATGTGTCCGAGATTTGTAATCGGTACATATCCTTCCAAATCGCTACTATTGGTTTCGATGATATATTCGTTGTAATCCAGATTCAGTCGATCACAATACTCTTTTCTGACTTCTGTTTTTGACTTATTCTGTTTGAGCGCTACATAATCTAATGCCGACCAACTTGGGTGTTCATTTCCCTGACATTGATTACTTAAGCACTTAAATCCACCGTTGTCATAAATCATTAAAGATGGATTTTGGTCATCATGCAATTCACACTTAGCCATCCAATAACCATTAGAATGAGTAACAACGGTGGGATAAAATTCTGTCAGATCATACTGTGAGATGATGTTCTTATAATCCCAACTCCCCAGAAATTCAGAAATATCTATAGAATCGCTTCCGTTTTGCTGCCAGATGATATTTCTGTCCTGACTCTTATCTCTTGGCTGTTGTTGATAATCATCTCGAACAGAATCCAGCAGGTGAAGAATTGACTCGCCTGCATTATAGAAAACCTGTGTCTCTTGATTTCCATATATTTGGCTGTAACCACCAACAGCACTATCAATACGGTTGAGATGAAAGTCTTTTGAAACCACAAACTGCATCAGATCTAACAATTTTCCATACTCACCTATATCTTCCACAAATGAACCTAACGCCATAAAGACATGAAATTTGTCTCTTGGCATTCGACCATTTTTCTCCTTTTGATGGTTTAAACTAGTGGCAATCATCCACTCATAATCAGTAAATTTGAGTTTGAAATCCTCAATGGTCAACCAATTTCCTTCATCATTCCATTGATCTTGATCGTGTCCGTCATTATCCACATCAAAAACAAGGGCATCGGAACGAAGAAAGTTCTGCTTGCCCCTGTAGTTGTTTTTAAATTCAGCTCCTGCTACATCCAACCTAACAGCATCTGAAAACATGGCGATAGAATTTATCTGTGAATAGGATATTTCTTCCCCAGAGATGCTATTGGTGAATCCAGTTTGTTGTCTGTACTTGTTTGATTGTGATAGATGGAATGGCATTTGAATTGTTTTCTGATGCCAATTGGAATCAGTAGGATCATCAGCAGACACAGAATGACCGTTTGACTGATTTTGCGTTTGATTAATACTGCTATTTTGATGTAACATGGAAGCCTCCATTTTTTTATTTTCACTAATTTATTTTGTTCCTCAACG
>DTRI01000260.1 GCA_012966015.1 Flavobacteriales bacterium
TTCTACAAAGCAATTATGAATTTACGAAAGATAACTTTTACTCGGCCGCTCAGGCTCTTGAAGGCAAAATGTACTCTAACGAAGGATGGTCGCATATGGACACAAGCAATGTCATTGGATGGACAAAAAAATATGAAAACAGCCCCATAGTTTACATTCAATGTGGAGATGGTCCTAATGCCTACGAAAACAAAAATATTAGGAAATTAATTCAACAATCTTTGGAATGGACTTTCGATCAGAAATGTTGATTTAAGGTAAGGTTTGTATCATACTTTAGAAAATTTTTTAGTTGAATGTTAGACATAAAACTTTTAACTCTAACCAATACAAACCTAGATATTACAAGGGGGAAAGAATGCAATTAGCTCGAGAGGAACTTCAACAAGCATATAGACAAATGAAAACCATCCGGGAGTTTGAAGAAAGACTTCATAAGGAAATTGCCACTGGAGCAATAGCAGGTTTTACACATCTTTATGCGGGTCAAGAATCGATAGCTGTAGGTGTTTGCGAAAATCTAACTAATGACGATTACATAACTTCAACACACAGAGGTCACGGCCATTGCATAGCAAAAGGTTGTGATGTTATTGGCATGATGAAGGAGCTTTACGGAAGAGCGGATGGCTTGTGTAAAGGAAAAGGTGGATCAATGCATGTTGCTGATATGGATGTAGGTATGCTTGGTGCTAACGGAATTGTTGGTGGAGGACCTCCTCTGGCTACCGGAGCAGCTTTAGCTGCCAAACTTGACGGGAAAGGAGAAGTCGCTGTTTCTTTTGGAGGTGATGGATCTTGTAATCAAGGACCTGTTTTTGAAGCAATGAATATAGCCGCAATATTAAAACTCCCTAGCATTTATGTTTATGAAAATAATAGATATAGCGAACATACGCACTCATCCTATGTTATTGCATCTGAAAGTATTGCAAGCCGAGTTGAAGGATTTGGAATACATACTGTTAAGGCAAATGGCTTTGATTTCTTTGAAGTTCATGAAGTAATGAAAGAATTAATTGCTAAAGCAAGGGAAGGTAATGGTCCGTGTGCCGTAGAATTCGAGACAACAAGATTTTATGGTCATTTTGAAGGCGATCCACAAAATTATAGAGCTCCAACAGAACTCGAAGATGACAGGGAAAATAATGATTGTCTCAAAATTTTCAGATCAAAGGTTTCGGAGGCAGGCTTACTTGCTGACGAAGATTTGGATAATATTGATAATGAGGTTCTAGCGCTGATTGATGATGCAGTTGAGCAAGCACAAAATTCTCCTGCACCAACACCTGATGACGTCACTACCGATGTCTATGTATCATATTAAGGAGAAATGATATGACTGAAATTACTTTTAGAGAAGCTTTAACAAATACACTTCATCAGGAAATGGCGCGTGATGAAAATGTTATTGTTCTGGGTGAAGATGTTGTTGGCGGTACTGGTAATCCACATGTTGAACCTGATTTTGTTGGTGGAGTATTTGGTGTGACCGCAGGATTGTATACAAAATTTGGCGTTGAAAGATGTATTGATATGCCAATATCTGAAGCTGGTATAGTTGGAACCGCTGCTGGTGCTGCGCTAGCGGGGAAAAGACCAGTTGCCGAAATTATGTTTTGTGACTTTATGGGCTTGTGTCTGGATCAACTGATGAACCAGGCGGCAAAATTTAGATATATGTTTGGTGGAAAGGCGACATGTCCAATGGTTATAAGAACTACTTATGGTGCAGGAATGAATGCAGCATCCCAACATAGCCAATCGTTACATCCTCTTGTCACTATGATCCCAGGTTTGAAGGTTGTAATACCATCGACACCAGCTGATGCAAAGGGGTTATTAACAACGGCGATCCGAGACGACGATCCCGTTATTTTCTTTGAACATAAGACCCTTTACACAATATCGGGAGATGTTCCTGATGGCGATTATACCGTTCCTTTTGGAAAGGCAAGAATAGTCTCGGAAGGTGAAGACTGCACTCTTGTGGCAACAGGTCGAATGGTTTCTTTCTGTGAGAACGCAGCTCAAGCGCTATCGGAAGACGGAATTTCTTGCGATATTATTGACCCAAGAACAACTAGCCCGCTTGACGAAGATGCTATTCTGGACAGCGTAGAAAAAACGGGCCGTTTGGTTGTGGTTGATGAAACCCCGCCAAGATGTTCATTCGCCTGTGATGTAGCTGCATTGGCTGCAAGTGAAGTGTTTTCTTCTTTGAAAGCTCCAATTAAGCAAGTTACAGCACCGCATTCGCCCGTTCCGTTTGCGAAAGAGCTTGAGGCCGCATATGTTCCCTCACCCGCTAAGATAAAAGATATTGTCGAACAGACTGTAAACTATAAATAGGTAGAGAGATGACAGAAAAAATTGAGGCTCTGACAATGCCCAAATGGGGCATTGAAATGGAAGAAGGCAAAATTACCGAATGGATCATTCAGGAGGGGAAGAGCTTTAAAAGGGGTGAAGTCCTTCTCGTTATTGAAACGGATAAAATTTCCAACGAGGTTGAAGCGGAATTCGACGGATTATTCCGAAAAAGAGTTGTTGAGGCAGATGGTACTTATCCTGTAGGAGCCTTATTGGGGGTCTTTGCGGAAGAATCAATTGCCGATGATGAAGTCGAGAAATTCGTTAA
>DTRI01000261.1 GCA_012966015.1 Flavobacteriales bacterium
TCTACATTGAAGGTTTCATAACTCTCGCTCAATCTGAATTAACCAAGGGATATACGGGAAATCATTGGCAAAAAAACGCAGTTAAGCAGGAGATTATTAATGTAAATTTCAGTAAGAAAAACCGGGAAATTGTTCGTATCAAGGGTTTTACTGAAAGATTTCTGTTTGCATTCGACTCCAATAAAAAGTGTGGTTGGGCAACGAATCACAAAACTTTTGGTTCCCTTGTGAAACTGATTCCTGATCAGAAAAAGATTGTGTCAATCACTGGATTTAAAGAGCCAATTGATTTAAAATTAGATCCCTCCGATGGCAGTCTCTGGGTACTTGATGGCCATCTGGATGTGCTAGCTCAACTCAACTCGGAAGGACAGGTGCTTAACCGTGTGGCCGATTTACCGAATGCTAACGCGATTGATTTAAGTCCAAGTGATAAGTCCATTTGGATTGTAAGTGGCAACCAATTAGCCAAGATTTCTCAAAACGGGAAAGAACTTTTTAGGACGTCAGTTCAATCTCGTATTGCCTCTATAAATGCTAATCAGTACAATGGAGAGTGTTGGATTGCAACTGCTGACAACCAAGTAATTAAATTTCAGGCAAACGGAATGGAGATATCTCGTATACAATTTGAGGACATAAAAGCCATACTAGTACCAAATGTGTCAGGCAATTGTTGGGTCGTCAATGGAGACCAAGTAATAATGCTTACCTCTAACGGTAACAAAAGCAATATTGTACTTGGTTACAGTGACATTACAGCGATCTCTGGGAACCCGTTGGACGAAACGCTCTGGGTGACGGATCAAGATGGCGATCGACTCTCAAAAGTTCCGCAAGATCAGAATGAAGCCGTTTTAGCCGTAACTGGGCTTAATAATTCTTCAGACAATAATCTCAAAATGGCACGCCAAACTGCCATTCGATTGGTCCAATGGAAAGAGAACGTTATAACGAAAAGTAATATTGACGAATCAATTGAGCAACCAAATCGGACAGACTTGCTGCCACCCGATGAAAGTACCGATTTGACTCAGTTGCTACCGAATCAGTTACGGCAGACCTTGACAGTTAACCCGAAACCACGGAATAAGATTTCCCAATCCCTTCCTCAATTTGAATTCTCAGCATCAGAATCTACAGGAATAGTTTTTATTGAGCTTTCACTAGGCTTATCTCTCAAACGAATTAAAAACACGGCATCAGTTATCGGTCGACGTTACGTATGGAACTTTGAAAATGAAACATATACTTTATTACTCGGTCTTGATGTTGAAACCTATAATGCATATGTTAATAAAGATTGGGGAGAACTAAGTACTAATAATTTGGAAACACTATTAAACCTGAGAGTGAGCTCAGAAATCGCAATGACTAAACCGATTGCTATTGAGTTTCATGAATTCGGCACAGCCAAGAATTGGAATAGCGAAAAGCTGGTTAGTTTTATCCTAGCATTTATTCAATGTTTACCCTACACTGCCGATGAAGACAATATCGGAGATGAGCAGTTTGCTTACGCATACGAAACGCTAGTTTCTGGTGGAGGTGATTGTGAGGATACCACAATTTTGGCCACTTCAATTTTAATGGGATTAGGATATGAAGTGATTTTCCTTTGTATTGATCCACCGGACAGTTCCGTTCCAGGCCATTTGGCTTTTGGTGTAACTGGGAATTATGCAGGAAATCATTTCGACTATCAGGGACGTCGGTACTTTTACTGTGAAAGTACTGGCACAGGCTGGCGAGTTGGCCAACTGCCAGACATGTATCAAAACAAGAAATTTCAATTAATTCCAATAACCCAGAATAATTCAAAAGCTGCAATGGGAAAAAATGCCGAATGAAAAGAGCTAAAATTGCAATTTCCCTTTTCATGATGATATTTTCATCAATCTCCTATGCTAAAAAATATGCTGTTTTAATCGGTATCAATACATATCCCTATCTTAAAGATGCTGACTTACGAGCACCAGAAAACGACGTGATGTCTCTAGAAGCCTCACTCATAACAGAAATAGGCTTGTTAAAGAAGGACATTATTATCTTAAAGTCAAATCAAGCAACAGCACTTAAGATTAAATCAGCAATTATTGATGAACATAGAGACCTCCGTCAGGAAGACCTTTTTATCATCTACTTTAGTGGACATGGCACAATTTATCATGGAAGAAGCGTGGCTTCACCAGAAGACTATCGCCAATATATACTATCCTATGATGCGGAAAGTAATAAACCTTCCACATGGATCGGGTTTTATGACTTGGCGAACTGGCTAAAACGTGTTCCTGGAGAAAAACTGGTGATCTTAGATGCTTGTTACGCTGGTGGAGGCAAAAGTTATTCTATGCGCCAATCGGGCGTAAAGGCGTTATTTGCTATGCCTGAAATCCTTCAGGGCAATCCGCTTGAGTCAGCTGGCGACACAATTGTTTATGCCAGCAGTAGTCAGGCTGATGAACCGGAGCCAGCTTACGAACTTGACAAAATAGATCCACCACAAAGCGTATTTACCCATTATTTTATCCAGGCAATCAGGCAACACAAAACAGGTAAGCTAACAATCACAAAAGCGACAAATTACGTTATCAAACAAATAAGTGACAAACAAATCCCAGAACGGCAGCAGACTC
>DTRI01000262.1 GCA_012966015.1 Flavobacteriales bacterium
AGCGTCGAATCCCATTCCGGCAGTAGCCATAAAAAATGTACGATTTTCAGGAGTTGGGTCGGAACCATAAGGGTAAATACCAATCGTGTCAATGCGCTGAACCTTATGCTGGTTGATCACATTCAAGGCCCCTTTCAATGAAAGTGGAATACCCACGTGTCTTGAAAAGCCATTTCCGGAGCCTGCCGGAACGATCGCGAAGTTGATATCTGTATCTACTAGCAACCTGGCAACTTCATTCAGGGTTCCGTCACCGCCCACCGCCGCGATGATATCGAAACCATCTTGTATCGCTCGCGCACATATTTCAGTGGCATGCCCTTCATCCTCAGTAAAATGTACCTCATATTCATATTTATCCGTGTCCAGGTATTTATCGATGAACTTTTCATCCATCGACTTTGTTTTCCTGAAATAGCGCTCTATAGAAGAACCGGAAATTGGATTACATATGAAACATATTCGCTCTTTCAATGTACAGTAAGTTGGTTTGCGGTAAGCCTTTCATTGTAGCTTTGGATGATGGCTTTCAATTTGGTTTCCAATTCCAGGGCTTTTGCTCCCTCCTCTTCAAGCATGTTCTCTTTAAGTGCACCATCCATCTTGTAATTGAACAAGGCTACGCTCTTCTCCCTGTCGAACTGCAATATGTAGTCTCCCATATACAGCTGGTATATTTCACCTAAGAAATTCACAGCAAATCCCTCCTTATCATTAAACACACTTTGTCCAAAGCTCAGGTACTCCTCCTCATATCCCAGGTAATCCAAAATACTCGGCATAATATCTATATGTTGGGTTATGCGTGAATTCACGCCCTTCAATGCTGAATTTGGCTGGAAGAAGAGCAAAGGTATATCGTACATGCCGGCCCTTCCCAGGTAATAGGGATCCTTTGAACTCTCGGTATGGTCAGCTGTTAGCACAAACAGCGTTCTGTGATACCAATCGGTTTTCGACGCATCTTCAAAAAATCGCCTCAATGCAAAATCAGCGTACTGCAAACTCTGGTGTATTTCCAGGGTTCCCTCTTCAAATCTATCTAAATACCTATCTGGTATAGAATATGGATGGTGAGATGACAGGGTGGCAATGCAATTAAAGAATGGTTCTTTCTGTTTGTTCGTGTTTTCTAAAAAAAATTGAAAGAATTCCTCATCATAAATTCCCCATTCCCCATCGTAGTCCTCTTCATTATCGTATTCAGTCCTCCCCATATACTTTTCAAATCCAGATACACTTGCAAAGGCATCATATCCCATTGTACCATTACTTCCCCCGTGATAAAATGCAGAAGAGTATCCCCTTTTAGACAATAGCGCCGCCAAGCCCTCCAGCCTGTTACCGGCATAAACTGAAGTGATGTATGGATTATTCATTAACGTTGGCAAGCTCGCCAGTATCGCTGGGATAGCTTCAATAGACTTCTTGCCATTGGCAAAGCAATTGTCGAAGGAAAGAGAAAGTGCTGCCAAGGAATCGAAAAACGGCAGATATCCTTTTTCGCTGTCGCCAAAAAATGCCGAGTACTCACTTGAAAAACTCTCCAGAACGATGATCACCACATTGGTATGAGAGCTATCTGAAAACACATCCTCAGAATTGGGGATAACCACCGGAGAATAGATAGAATTGAGCTCCTGATCACTAAAGTAATTCGGAGGGTTCAGCTCTTCCTTTCCGTAGGTAGTAATAATTGAAAATGGAGTGTTGAGGACCAGGGCCATGTTTTGCGATGAAATGTTATTGCCGGCATCAATAATACCTATTGGCTTGTACTGTAAGCCCCCCCTTCCGCCGATCACTATTAGGACAATTCCAGTTAGCAGCACCAGGGAGTTCATCAACAATGCCCCCTTTCCTGCAAGCAGGTTCAAATCCACTTTAATCCTTTTATACATCTGATTGCCCAATACTATCAGCAATATCCAGATGAAAATTAAATACCAAAAATTGCCCATAAGAGTCGGTAACAATTGAATAAAATCACCTCCCAGGGCAAACATGATCAGTGAGTCTGAAGTAGACCTCTTGAAGGTAAAATCGAAATAAGTCATATCCGCCAGATTGGCAAAGAGCATTATCGTATTCATAATTGAGAAGAGCATGAAAAGTGCCTTTTGATACCCTGTGCCTGACCTGGCACGCAGCGGAAGAATGTGTAAAAAGATAAAAGGGAGGTTCAGATACAAGATGGCCGAGATATCGAATCTTATACCATGGACAAATATAAAAATCCACTCTCCTGCTGTTTCTGCATTAAAATAATCAAATGTAAAGAGCAGAAACAATATTCGGCAGACCGTAAAGAGGAACAGAATTACCCCAAGTCTTTTGAGCAAAATGAGAATAGGGTAGAAATGTTGGATCATGCAGCAAATGTAAAAAATAGGCGAGACCTTTTGAATGAACCGTAATTTGATGTTAAATACTATTGCGGTATTATCTCAAGGTGTTCGTATATATTCATAATTTTGCAGGCAATACAGAGCATGTAATATACAGATGAAGTATCTATTAATCGCCTTTTTTATACTGCTAAGAATTGGGGATAGCAGCAAAGATTACACCTCCTCCACCGGATTATATCATATTAAAATACCTGACACCTGGTTTGTTGAGGTAACGGGAAAATGGGGTGAAAAATACCTTAAAAAAGGTGAGTACAAAGGGGATTTTGATATTGATGTAAGAACGTTCCTTAAAGAAACTGATGCAAAAGCGAGCTACTTCGAACTATTGCCAACTTTTAAAAATGCAAAGCTGACACGATTAAACGATGTGGAGGTGGTTATCTGTTCAGGTATTTTTGACGGAGAGCAAGAGTATAATTGGGTTTTTTATTTTAATAAATATGAAGTCTGGTGCCAGTATAAGCTGGACCCAAAAACCCCGGATAAAAAGGAGCTGGCCGACGTAACCAAATGCATAGAGAGCATGGTTTTCTTCGATATCGAATAAATTACCAAGGTGATGGCGCTTTTAAAATCCATCAATAATCTAATAGCTCATCACCAATTGAGGCTACTGAACCTCATAGCACTTCTTGTTTTTATCATTGTTGTTGCGAGAATGGGATTTCCTTCAAAGGAAATTATGTTCGTATCGCCAGATGCCGGAGGATATTTAGAAGTTGGAAACTGGCTCTTTGGGGGTGCGGAAACAGACTACACCAGAATCAGGCCTTTTCTTTATCCTCTTGTGCTCAAGGTACTGATGAGTATCGGAGGGGTATGGGCTGTATGGGTAGTGCAGGTCTCACTTTGGTTGGCAGCTGTAAATCTTATATACCTCTCTATTCAGCGCATAACGTTCAACAACAAGGCAGCCCTGTTTGGTGGTTTAATTTGTGCGTTTAACATATCAGCGCTATCGCTCGCTTATCATGCCCTCTCCGAAGAGCTGACCATATTTTTGGTCGGTATATTCACCTACATCGTGGCCAAAAACTTCAGAGAAAACCCCGTTGGGCTTTTTCATGGAATGCTACTGATCCTGGTCTTGCTCACCCTGGTAAAACCCGTTTTTTTCGCTTTGTCCCTAGTGTGGCTTATCCTGGCACTACCAGTTTACATGATTGCTGAATACAAGAGGAAACCCGCTCAATTGACAGTGCTTTTCTTGATACTTATTCCACTGATGATTCAGCTGAGCATGATGATTTCAAAATACGATATTTACAATGTATCGGAAATTGGTAACCATAGTTTCAGATACTACCTGTTCGCTCAAACTTATTCGGTTATTAATGAACTGGATATTGAGGTTGCCAGAACAACAATTGCTCCATATACAAAAGATGAAATGCTGGCATATGCATGGGATAATATTGGAGCTTTTGTAGCCCGTTATTGGTTAAACATTAAGCAAAACGTCAATGCAGGAGCCGTTTATTTATACTATCCCATAGATTATCCAGTATTGAAAACCTTCATGTCCAATGCCAATCACCTGTACAGCTGGATACACTCTCTATTTGTTATACCTGTTGTTTTGATAGCCTTGAGATGCCTTGCTCAGGACCGGAAAAAATTACTGCTAATCTTGTGCCTTGCTATTCCATGTTATTATATCATATTTTCCAGCGGAGTTTCTTTCACTCAGGGTGACCGGCTGGTAATCTTGAGTTTACCGCTATGGATTGTGCTGTACACGCTGGTATATGTTCAGATAGCTAAGATGAGCAAAAAGCAAAGGATAGATCTGCTGAAATTGAAATTTAAGGAGTAGGATGATCAATAGATTGATGCAATACAAGCATACGCTGGGTATAATAGTTCTGGTCTCCCTTATCGGTTTATTGAAATTGGGAATCAGGTCTCACGATTATGAGGCATACCACATCTTCATTTCATTGCTCGGGTTTCTGCAAGGGTTTGTGGCCTTACTGGCGCTGCTCTTGTGGGCGATTGTCAAAGGCCATGTTTATTTTGGCAACCTGATGTTTGCTTTCGTGCTTGTTCTCCTGTTAGAATTCACATGCTATTTTCTGCTGGGCATGCCCGTGTTTATCGAAAAGGAGTTCGACACGCCTGAGCTGGATGCCGATCATATCTCCACGCATTTGGGTTTCGTTCAATGGGGCGACACGGTTCTAACTCAGACCAAGATGAACGGGCAAGACACGGTGTACCACGCACAGTATACCATCGATAGCTTGAACAGGAGAACAACGCCTGGCAGAGATGAGACCAAAGATAAATTTGCCCTGTTCTTTGGAGGTTCAGTTGCTTATGGTCATGGGCTCAACGATGACGAAACACTTCCCTATCAGCTTCAGCAAAAGGTGAAGGGCTACAATGCATACAATTACGCCAACTCTGGTTGGGGCCCGCAGGGTATGCTTGCGAGAATGGAATGGCGAGACCTAAGTGAACAGGTCTCAGAAAAGGATGGTTTGCTGGTGTACGTTTTTCTTTGGAGCCACATACGCCGAGTCATTGGCGACCTGATTACTTACTCTGATTGGGGCTGGACCATGCCCTACTACACGATGGAAGGAGGTAAGTTGGTTAGGAAGGGAAATTTTGCGAACGGACGATTTTTTGCTTCCAGGTTTTATGAATTGGTGTACCAATCGAGTATTGTAAAGTACTTTAATCTAAATTTTCCCATTGGCACTTCTAGAGAACATATGGAGCTGACGGCTGAAGTTCTTACGGAATCCAGAAAGCTATTTCAAGAGACATTTGGAGCAGAGCGCTTCGTGATTATCATTCACCCCGGAGACTGGGATTTTATAGATGATGATGATAAGAAATTGTTCAAGGAGATTCTAACTGAAAGAGGCCTGGAGTTTTATGACTATTCAGACGTAGTTGTTCTTGACAATGAGACTTCCATTGTTGGGGATGGCCATCCCAACGCCATTGCCTATGATCAAATTTCTGATTTAATGATTAGAGATATGGGATTGTAAAGACATCAGCTAAGTACCTACCTATATTCCCAAGATTGCAATTCTGAGCGAAGCGAACCTTGGAGCTATACCCGAGGTAATACCTCTGCATCAACCTGAATATTGATGACTCTGTGCATACAGCTTATAAGTTATCAACAACCTGATAAGCACAGGTATTTTTTATAATTTTACAAGCCTTACTCACAACACCAAAATTTCGAATCAATGAAACGAGCAATAGCAAATTTTCAACATCAGGAAGATGCTTCATGCGAGTTCTATGTGACCAAAAAATAATAAACCCATGAAAAATATATTGTCGCTTTTCGCAGCTCTGGCCTGCGTTATAAGCAGTGCACTGGCACTGAACCCCTCCAGAGATTATGAAATGACCCCTAAAGATGTAGACCTGGCTTTTGAAGAGGTAACCATACCCACAGAAGATGGGGCAAATTTACACGGCTGGTATTTTCCCGCTGTCAGTAAAAAAGCCTCTTACAATATCGTAATCATAAGTGATGACGGAGATGGGAATATGGCGGATCAAATTGAAATGGCCAGCAAGTTTTTAACCCTGGGATTCCACGTTCTGTGCTACGACTACAGAGGTTATGGAAAAAGCAGTGACTTCGACGTTAAAAAGAAGTTTTTCATCCACACTCAATTTGAGAAAGACCTTCAGGGTGCACTCAAATTTGTGCGTACAGCCTATTCCAAAATAGCCAAGATCAGTTTTTATGGGCAGGGGATCGGAGCGGGGCTCTCCATATGTGTTGGCGCTAATGACCTTAAAATTCGTTACATCATTGCCGATTCTCCTTATACATACTTTGATGACATGAGTAAATCCCTGAGTGCTGCAGGAGAAGACATCATGTTTCCTATGGCATATGACAAGATTAAGATGGAACCTAAATACAACCTGGAGTCAGAGACTGACCTCGACAAGCTAAACGCAAAATTACTGTACATCGTCGGAGGTAAGGACCCAGTATATAATACTAAGATGATAAAGGCCATGCACAAGCTGAGGCCGGCGAGATCCACTGTTTATGTTGTAAAAAACGCCACTAAATCCAACACCTTTTCATCCGATAAAGAGGCCTATTACAACCAAATAAAAACATTCTTAGAATAATCCTCAATAGATTTTCCATGAAAGAACTTGCGTTTATGATCGTATTTATTGGCCTGTCTGCCGCCAATCTTCATGCACAGAATTGGGTGACCGATTTCTCACGCACTGACCTTGACCCTCTGCTGTCACCTTTTTACCATGGCGTGGCCTCTGGAGATCCAACCTCAAAAGAGGTCATCATCTGGACACGAGTAACTCCAGATACGAGTGTTTCGGGAAGCATTGTAGTTACATGGAAGATCGCCACAGATACCAATATTTCTAACGTCATCAATTCTGGCAGCACTACAACCAGCGACACGGTAGACTATACAGTTAAAGTAGATGTAGATGGCTTATCTGCAGATACATGGTATTACTACGAATTCAATGCGCTTGGCAAGAACTCTCTAATTGGAAGAACAAAAACGGCTCCTTTAGGAGATAACAGCAATGTGCGGTTTGCGGTAGTGTCCTGTTCTGGATATGAAGCGGGATACTTCAACGCCTATGAGCGTGTGGCATACAGGAATGATGTAGATGCAGTCTTGCATTTGGGAGACTATATTTACGAATACAGTGCCGGAGGAGGCAGTATTGCCGGAAGAGATCATGAGCCGGCAAATGAAATACTCGATCTCACAGATTATCGCACACGTCTGTCTCATTACCATTTGGATCACGACCTGCGGCAAATACATCAGTTCTACCCATTCATCATGATCTGGGATGACCATGAAACCGCCAATAATTCCTGGACTGGAGGCGCACAAAATCATGACCCAGGTACAGAGGGGCTTTGGCAGGATAGAAAATCTGCGGCCATACAAGCGTATTTTGAGTGGCTTCCGGTAAGACAACCCGATCCCACTGGTAACCCGGAAAGAATTTACAGAAAGCTAGGATATGGCAACCTGGTAGATTTATACATGCTCGACACCAGGCTGGAAGGCAGAGATGAACAGGTCGGGACTACTTCTTCTCAGTTACAAGACAGTAGCCGGACACTCCTGGGGCCAGCTCAGTTTAACTGGCTGGTGAATGGCATGGATAGCTCATTTGCACAATGGCAGGTAATTGGCCAGCAGGTAATGGTTACGCCCCTCGAAGCACTGGGAGTGCCGGTAAACGATGACCAATGGGATGGATATCCCATTGAGCGCCAACTGTTTTTTAACGATGTTGTTTCTAAAAATATCAATGACGTGGTGATACTGACGGGTGACATTCATACATCATGGGCCAATGACCTTCCTTTTCATCCAAGCACAACATACGTTCCCAGTACAGGTGAAGGATCTGTGGGAGTGGAGTTTGTAGTGACCAGTATCACTTCATCAAGTGGATCAATTCCTTTAGCACCATCGACGATTATTTCTTTCAATCCGCACATCAAATATGTGGATCTTATCCAAAAAGGCTATATGATACTGGATGTTTCCAAGACTCGGGTACAAGCGGATTGGTACTATGTACCAACTGTTACCAGCGTGGACCATTCAGACGCCTACGGAACTGGATGGTACACCAATGCTCAGGATGGGTTTCTGCAGGCAGCAAGCTCTGCTACTGTAAACCAGGCAATCACGGCCTTCAAACCGCCAGCCCTCCCGCACAATGGACCAGTTGGCATAGAGAATAATGCCAAGCCGGCTTCGGTATTATTTGGTGTGTATCCCAATCCCTACGCAGACCAGCTATACATTAAATACTATTTGTTTGAGCAGGCGCCGGTAACACTAAAAGTTGTCGACTTACTTGGAAAGACAGTACATACAAAGAAACTAGGATCTGTAAACAAAGGAATCAACTATGCCGACCTCAACGGCATCGGACTGGCGAAGGGTAGCTACATTATTTTACTGGAAACGCCGGGCCAGACCCTTAAACGAAAGGTGATTAAGAATTAGGGGAGCTATTAATAAGTGATTCGCATCAAATTAGCCGTCATCATTTTCCTACTTCTTTCCCTGCCCTGCCATCTGGCAGCCCAGCATTATACAACGCTGCCACCAGGAAGTAAAAAGGTGGAAATATCCGTTCATATTTTCAATATGTTAAGAACTGGAAATCCGGACAGTGTACGGACATTGTATCCTCAAGCTAAGAAATGGCTCAAGAAAAATAGCAGGTGGATAGATACGCTTAATGTAACGCTGCAGTACTTTGAAAAATGCATTCCAGCAGATACGGTGTACAGTGAATCATTGATTCTGAATCCAGGAACCGAGATTTCCTTTAAAGTCAGTTGTAATGCCATCAGCCCTAATTTGAACTATTGGTTAAAAACGGTTCACTTTACCAATGAGGCCGGGCTGGATGATTACAAATTCTGGATTGAAAGGGATCGATCGCGTGATGTGGTAAGGCAGGAATAGAATTCAATCTTGAACCTGATAACCTATCCTCACGTTTCCTGATTTTGACTTGATCTTCGATACTTTCACAGAAACCAAATCAGATATTTCTGACATATGTGTTCCTCCGCACGGACATCCCAATCCGGCAACCCTTACTACCCTCACCGGCTTGTCCTTTGGAACATAAGCGGGCACAAATTGACAATAATCCTTTAGGTCTGCATAGCTATCCACGAGTAGCGCCTCTACTTTTCCTCCTGTTGAGATTAACCTCGCTAGCTCTGCATCCAATTTTTCCATTGCAGCTTCCCGATCATCTGCTTCTATCATTCCATTATATTCCACATAAGGGCTATCGGGAAAATGATAACCCTTTGTAGGTGTAAAATTGAAATTGCAATTGGCCATTGCCGCATCAATCAGGTGGCCTGCCGTATGATTTTTGGCATTTAGCACGCGTCTTTCAACATCAATCTTGAGATCCACTGCCTCGCCTACTTTTATATTTCCGCTTCTAAAATTTCCATTGTGCAATACAAAGCCGTCGGCGAACCTCACGGATTCAATTTCAAATACAGAATTTTCAGTTTGAACAGTTCCCAAATCAAAAGGTTGTCCACCTCCCTGCGGATAAAAAATTGTTCTATCCAGAATAAGCTGGGTATCTCCTTCCGTGCTTATACGTACATCCAATACACTGGCATTGGCTGTATAGAGCTCCGCGTG
>DTRI01000263.1:0-7592 GCA_012966015.1 Flavobacteriales bacterium
AGTGAAAGCCTTTCATAACAGGGCAAATTATCCGGATGTGTGCACCGGCGTTCTTTAGCGCAAGCGCCTCCTGCCAAACCCTTCTGTCAAAAGGAACAGGTAGGTTCTCAACAATCATCAATATACTTTTGCCTGATATCGCAGACATTAAGAGCTTTTTACAACAGATTCATACACTTTCAGGATTCTCAGGGCAATGCTCGCTTCATCAAGATTCTTGCGTTCTAATTCTTCTCTTGAGTTTGAGTCTAAAGCACTTTCAGATAGGAACTCGCCAATGGCATTACTCCAGTCTGCTACGTTATAGCTAAGGATCTTGCTTCTCCGCACATCTTCCAACAGTTGTTCCACGTCACCAACATCAGTAGAGTAAATCGTACAGTTGCATGCCATAGCTTCCTTAATCACATTGGGCGATCCCTCATGAATTGAAGTACACACGACTAGATCAGCAGCATTTAGGTACATGGGTACCTTGTCGTGCGGAAAATCTCCTCCATCAAAGCTTACCAGTTCATAAAGGGAGCTGTCAATAGCGCTAAGGGCGCTTTGCAGCAGACTGAAATTCTTGACTTTATTACTTGGGTCTGCTGGAAAAAGAATGATCCTTTTGTCCAGGGTAAGTCCGAGTTCATTTCGGCACTTTTCCTTATCTTGAATATTAAACTTTACGATATCTACTCCATTGGGTATGGTGCTAACGGGTGTTCCATTTCTGGCGATAAGGGCACCTAGCCTGTCTGTTTTAACGATAGAATGCGCATCAATATGAGCAAAGTACTTATTGAGCCGTTTGATAAAGCTGCCTTTGATATTGGTTAGCGCGGAGTTGCTTACGTTTCCATAAAGGTCGCTTCCAAAGTAAGAAGTGATTATAGGCTTGGTGCCTCTGTACACCAACTTTACCAATGTGGAAACATGGCCAAAATGGACATGAATAATGTCATAATCCTTCTTCAACTCTTTTTTAAGTGTGGAGATAGCACCTATATACGGCCAAATCCCTCTTAATCCTGGCAAAACCAGCAGCTCGACATCCACATGTTCATTCAGCGACTCTATCTGAGATTTCACAAATGTTCCGGTTCCCGGGCGTGCCTCCGTCGGATAAATTGGTGTGATATGGAGAACCCTCAGTCGCTGATTCAAAGTTCTTTCAATTTGATTCAATTGATTTGTTCAAAACCATCAGCATCCATATAAAATTCCCATAATCAAACTTTTCATTTCTGTTGTCTTCAATTAATTCAGATATAACACCAGGGTGCATGCCTATGTCATTCTTCTGAAGAGCATTCAGCTCTTTTTGCAGGGCATCATTTGCAAACCAATGCCTCAAGGGTACTGCAAATCCTTTTTTAGGAGCTTTCAATAATTCAGGTGGCAACTTACTTCCAATAGCATTTCTGAGTACACTCTTTCGCTCAAACCCCTCCATCTTAACTGTTTTTGAGACGCCAACCATGTATTCAATCAGTCTATGATCGAGAAAAGGCACCCTTGCTTCAAGGGAGTGTGCCATGGTCATCCTGTCAACTTTTACAAGCATATCGTCTGGCAGCGATACTTTCAGGTGGAAGTACATTAATTGATTAAAAGGGTCTTTAAAAGTGCATTTGGCCATTAAGTCACTGAAATAATCTTCTACTGGCATATAACCACTTATCGGTTCGAGGATAGCCTTTATTTTATCGCGCTCAATCCAGGCTCTTTTCGCAATAAGCCTATCCTGAAAATCAAGCGATGATGACTTCAAGACGCTGTGTATTCTATTCGCTTTATACCCGAGCTTTCCCCTGGTCACAGATGAGGAAATTTTGGCCCCTGTCTGCAATATAAGTCGTAGGGGAGAAGGCAAGGTTTGATATTGCTCCGCAAATTTCTCACCCTGATACGTAGTATAGCCAGAAAGCACTTCGTCTCCGCCATCGCCGGTTAGCACCATTTTTACTTTATCCCTTGCCAATTCTGCTACATAGCCTGTTGGGATGGCAGAAGAGTCACCGAATGGCTCATCAAAATGATCGATTACCTTGTTTAAGGACTCATGAAACCCAGAAGGTGTTACAATCTTTTCCGAGTGAATTGTATTAAATGAAGCCGAAACTTGCTTCGCAAGTGCGGATTCGTCAAATTCTTTCTCATCATAGCCTATCGTGAAAGTATTTACAGGATCCTGCACTTGATCCGACATTAGAGCTACAATACTTGAAGAATCCAGTCCGCCGCTTAAAAATGCTCCATAGGATACATCGCTCCTCATTCGCAGCTTAACGGAATCCTTTAGCAAAGAGTGAAAAGTCTCCGTTACCAGCCTCTTGTCACTAATCATTTCATTTTCATCAACCAAAGGTATATTCCAGTATTCTTCAAGTTTTAACTCCCCATTCTCCACGATTGCGTAATGACCAGCTTCCAACTTGCTTATTCCTTTGTAAAAGGAGTAGGGTGCAGGTATGTAACCGAGCGTGAGATAGATATCCAGCAATTCGTGATTGAGCTCCTTAGGACATCCATAAGCGATCAAGGCCTTAATTTCCGAAGCAAATAGAAGTGTATTATCAATAATCGAATAATAGAGTGGCTTTTCGCCTATTCTATCTCGTGAAAGGAATAGCTTCTTTGATGACTTATCCCAAATTGCAAAGGCCCACATGCCATTGAATTTGTTCTGACAATCCACGCCCCAAATCTTGTATGCATTTATGATTACCTCTGTATCCGAATCCGTATGGAACGTACAGCCTTTCTTTTTCAGCTCAGACCTGAGTTCTACGTAGTTATAAATTTCACCATTGAAGACTATGGAAACATCTCTTTCCTGGCTAAACATTGGCTGATCTCCAGTATTCAGATCAATAATCGATAGACGCCTATGCCCCAGGCCTACATTTTCCTCAGTATAATATCCATCGCTATCAGGACCTCTGTGGATGATCGAATCGCACATAGCTCTTAATGAATCTTGAGCGACCTGGCGAGAGTTATCAAAGTGTAAAATACCTGCTATTCCGCACATGTCAACTGGATTTGGAACGCAGTTCCCTTCTGGTGTTGATTAGCACAGCACACATAAACCAAAAAAGGTACATCATCATACCTCGCTCCAGGACCTGGTCAATCATGGAGGTTATGATGATAATTAAGGTCAGCAATATTAAGCCCAATGCGAGATTCTTGTCCTTTATGCCTGATTTAACATGATTAAAAACATGGATACATTGAGCTATAACGAATACAAACAGCGACAAAAGGAAAGCGAAACCGATTACGCCCAACTCTACAAAAAACGCAGCTATCGAATTAAATGGATTTCCCAGGAGTGCGCTGCGTTCAAATGTACTCTCAGCATATCCTTGTGTATATAAATCGCCTAGCATATTAACTGTGTGCCGACTAGAAAATGCTGGGATGAAAGCTGGCAGCTTGAATGCATCCCTCCCTTTATAGAGGACATCATAAGCCCTCGCATTTGCCGCCCTTGATCCACAGGTGCCAGGCCCAGTTCCAATGAGATATTGGATCATTGGGCGATTCTCATAATTAACCGCCCTGGAATAATACATTAACTTTTTATTGTTGTTGCCAGTAATGTAGCTATCATATTTCTGGGAAAGTCTGCTAATATTTTGAACGACAAAAAATGGAATGAATATAACGAGGGCAATTGCCATTGTCTTCACCAGCAACTTTCTCTTATGAATGAGGAAAAAATCAATGAAGAGTATCATTATAAAAACCGATGCTGCCAATGCAACAAGTTGAGCTTTTGAATCTGACAAGAAGGCAACTCCCAGCATGAGGAGCAGCACTAGTAGCTTTCCCAACTTGATTTTGTTCTCCAGTAACCAGTTCACATTAAGAACAAGTACAAGTAGCAGGAGGTAGCCAAGACTATTCGATGAGTCCAGCGTGCCTTTGACTAAATCTGGGGTCGAGGATTTTGTCAGTATTTCTGCCACACCTACATCCGTTATATATAAGAGGCTAATTAAGCATTGTCCGAATGCAAGCAGGTATAAAAAGTGAAGAATGTTTTTCCGTTCACCTTGAGAAAACACTTTTCTGGAGAAATAAAAATAAGGGGCTGTAAGAGATCCGAATGTGATCAAGTAAAAAAAGTATGAAAAGCTATTGACTTCATAAACTTGTGAAATTAAGTAAGCAACAAACCCAACGCCAAATATCAGCGCAAGGAAGATGCCAACCGAATATGTTTTCACTGTTTTTTTTCCTTTTGCTGCAAACTCAAACAACATTAGAAAAAATAAAAATGCGCAAAAGACGTAGATAGGCATCTCTGATCCAAGGCAGATCGTAAATAGTCCGAGTTTAGCCTGCATGACAGTATTTTCTGACATCCAGAACCAAAAAGTGAGCATCACTATGAGAGGAATAAATACAAGAACGTTCAGATAAGACTGCGTAAGAACAACCGCAAACAACAGCAATGCAATTATTGCTAATTCTGCCGGTCTTATAAGTCCAGACGCGAGCTTCCCTTTCATTTATCTTACCCTAAATAATTCAGCGTTAATTTAATCTTTTTCATTTTTCTCTACTTCGGATAGCGGAAATGAAACAGCAACAGCAACAAAGGAAATAACCAAATAGCCCAATATGAGCCTTTTTCTATATAGTATTTCTTAAATCCAACATAACCCCGAATTCCATCCTCGTATACTTGATTACCCTCTGTTCCGTAAACAGCCGCCATTTCCTCCAGGCTTATTGGCTCATCCACCTCTCTATAATCTGCGATGCTGTTTTTGTAAATATCCTTAACCATCTTGGGATTATTCTCGGCCTCCTCCAAAGTATGAGGTATGAATACTCCGTAGTTTGAGTCAAATATATTCCAGTTGTCAACGCCCGTATCAGCATATGTAACAACGTGTCCACTCAAACTAATAATCTTTGCTGGTATATTATTATCGTTTAGAATTCCTGTGAGAATGATTGCGTGCTGCGAACAAAGCCCTACGCCACGATCAAAGGCTTTCCAGTAATTTGCGAATTCATATTTAGCGTAATGTTCAGGAAAAACATACCCGGCCATCCACAAGATGTAGTTCTCCGTAATTGGGATTTGTAAATTATAGGTGGATTTGCCAGCATCCTCCCAATAATATGCGATGTAATTATTTACCAGCGTGTTCATTCTCAACAAATAGTCGAGTCTCTCTTCGTTCTCTCTTATCTTGGTTTCAGCAGGATATTCACCGCTCACAGCTTTCACATCATTTTTAAATACAGTTTCTTGCTCTGACAAGATTGCTTTATTGCTCAATGACGTGAACAGTCCTACAGTGTTGAGGATCAACAGCGAAACACCTACTACTAACAAAGCCTTTTTAATCATGAGAACTTTCAGATTCATCTTTGGCTTTAGTGTCGCCGACATTTTCTTTTCTTAGCTTTTTCTGAACCGCCTTCATGAGCTCATTTTTCTGAGTGGACGTTAGTATAGCGAACCAGACCATCCCAATAAATGCGCCAACAGCCACGGCTCTTATTAGCATTTGCTGCCACCATGTGAATTCACCGAATGAGAACAAGGCTAGAGAAATTAAAAAACCAGCAATGAAAACAAGAATAGGTTTCATATAATCAAAGGCTATAGGATAAACCAATCTTGACAAAATCGTAAGTGATAGTGTAAGGAAGATACGCCCTATCAACACTCCGTATGCCACTCCGAGTACTCCGTAAGGCTCAATGAGAAGAAGGATAGCAGCAACTGTGACAATCAGTCCAATTCCATATCCTATGGAGCTGTTATAGGTCTTTTTAGATATACTGATACCAATTCCAGTTATCCAGCTTAGGGAATCTATGATAATGGAAAAGACAAGAGGAATGATGACAATTGCTGAAGCCATGTACTTTTCAGAGGCGAATACATATATCAACGGTTCAGTAACTACAACAACCAACAAGCCAATGGTAACCAGCAGGATGGAATAGAAGAGGAGCACCTTATTATATGTGTCTCCTGAGTTTTCGTCCTTGTAAATAGCTAGTGCAAAAGGGCCCCATGCTGTCTGAAATCCCGCAACAGGTAATTTCAGCAGGGAGGAAATCCTAAACCCAATGGCATATACGGCCATTACCTCCAGGCCCATATGCTTCGTGATATAGAATCGATCCAGAGAGGGCATCAAAGCTCCGAATACTCCTATCAACATGAATGGCCATCCATAGGAAAGCAAACTACCAGAGTATTTCAGGCTCTTTGGTAAAGCAAAGAAGGACTTACAGTAATAAATTCCCACCAGGGTAAATAATGCAGACGAAATTAACTTGGCATAAAATACCCCGACAATTCCCATGTCGAAATGGGTAACAAATGCAATGGCCAGAATTAGAAAAGTAAAAGTGAATCCTATAGACATCACTATAAACTGCTTCCGAAAAAACACCCACTTGAGCAGATTTTGGAAATACTGCACAGCGGTGGCAAAAGGTAATCCCAACACCATGACTTGGAATACCTCCGCATAGTCATCGCTAAGAAAGTAAAGGTTACAGATAGAGGCTGAGTTAACATACAACGCAGCCGCTACCACAGTCGACAAAAGGAGCTGAATCAAGAAAGAGTTAGTGACAATCTGCTTCCTTTCGCCTTCATCATCGGTTTCATAGAAAAACCGGGCCACAGCTGCATCCTGGCCGAATATGATCAACAGTCCAAAACAAAGGCTTAAGACTGTAACTCCATCAACTACTCCATATTCAGCCTTTGTGAATATCCTCGCGAGAAATGGAATGATGAAAACATAGAGCATTCTGCTAATGGCGGTAGCGCCACCATAAAGCAATGAGTCCTTAAGTAAAAATCCCAAGCGATAGTTTATGGAGCCACTTCTGAGTTTCTCTATTTCAGTCATCGCTTTTCAGAATATTCTCAAGTTGTCTGATGAAGTTGTCCGTAGTACTCTCCCAATTATGGTATTTATGAAAAAACTCAAATCCCTTTTCACCCACTGTTTTTCGTTCTTCAGCAGAAAGCTTAAGGGTCTCAACGAGCTTTACATAGATCTCATCCTCGCTAAACGCCATAAATACTGGAGGAGCGGTATTATCATAGAATTGCAAATCTGTGAATGTGGAGATTAGCACATTCCTGGCCGACATTGCTTCATAGCCTATAGCGCTAAATCCAATACCAAACTCCCTGTTGTTAGGCCATCTCTGCTTCCAGTCATCATGCCCGAATTGATCCACGATTATTATATTATCAAGTGAATTATATGCCCGAATTCCATCCTTATTCATTTCATCAATCCACTCTACATACTCTTCAATCTCCAGATCAGAAATTAGCTTCATGCTGACAGATACATCTGGGCCTTTCTTCACACAGATTAGCTTTACATTGGGTTTGTCATCCTTAACAAATTTGGCAAATGCCCGAATAAACTTGTCATTTCCCTTGCAAAAATCATGCTCCCAAAGTGTTTGCCATACATGCCGGGTAGGCATAAAGTATACTAAGTCAACCTCACTATAATTCTTCTTCAATTCAGGATCGTCATTTTTTTCATATTTCTGTATGTCCCATGGTAAGCGCATGAGCTCTATCTTATGCA
>DTRI01000263.1:7626-20508 GCA_012966015.1 Flavobacteriales bacterium
CCCAGTTTCCTGGCGTGGGTATCGATTTGATATCCCATGAGAATACCTACTCGATCAGCTTTCTTTATTGCTCTCTTTTGAAGGCCTCCCAGAACCAATGTGGTCAGTAATGCATTTGGACGTTGAAAATGTGACAGGTTTATTATCGCCTTCTTGATCTTATCCCCAATCAAGGCCATATCTAAACAGGTGCCTAGGCTGTACATGAAATAGGGGACTTTGGCTCGCATCGCGATTATTGCTCCTACATTGTTAACAAGTGCCACATCACAGTCAGCAAAATCCTTTATCATCTTCTTCATCTCCTGGTTGGGAAAATGAAATGTGAGTTTACCTGGTTTATAGTTATAATATTTTATCCATTCAGGTAAATTGGTAGGAGAGAGGCTAGAATCCTCGCGCCATGGATAATCCTGTTCGTGATTAGACCAGTTATCCAGGAACATGGTGGCGTTAACCCCTCGCTTTCTTAAGAACTTGCAGAGCGTGTATGAGTTGTTTAACACGTTCCCGTAGAGGTGTACTTTCATTTCCAGTGACGCAAACTTATAGGTTAGGCTTTCTTGATTCTGTAAAATACATTTTGCCGCCACTCATCATATTCATGAACCTCCTTCTCATCAATTACGCCATTCGCGCCGCTGATAAAGGCCTCAAAAACTTCTGTTGAGTAACGTTTATAATGAAATGGGTTTTCTGCGCCATCTGGCGTATCGAGATTCTTATACCATTCAGGACTCTCTGCAGGTACGGGAGCATCTTCAGATTTAACACCCAGCCAAATACATAGATAACCCGATGATTTTGTAACGCGCAAAGCTTCTTCGATGCCTGCCTGTGGATTAATATAATGTAAAATGGAGGTTCCGGAGATACTCACGTCAAATGACTCATCAGCCAGAGGAAGATGTTCTCCCATCGCCTGGATGAAGTGCATATCCTTAGGTTGCTCACCAACTAAAACGTCAATTCCATAATACACAGCGTCCTCGTTTTTCCTGAATTTAATATAAGCAGGAATGGGGTGGGGGCCACAACCAATGTCGAGAACATCGCCGTAGAACTTACAGAACTCTCCAAACTTAAGCACCTCAGGCCTGTCATCATAACTTACATTTTGAGTAGGATTCTGGTTATATGAAATAACAAAATTGTCTATTAACTGTTGAAAGCTGCTCCACTCCTGATCGCTATATAATGGAGAACGCTCGGGAAGGAAATTCCAAAATCCATACTGTTCATCCTTTGTAAATTTATTTCCAGCTGCATCAACCAGCGTTGATTCATCCTCAGCACTTAGCTCCTCTTTGCTTAGAGGTGATCGCAAAAACTCTACGGGTATTTCGTTCATTGTATGTTTATTATGTTGATTGATTAACGTCTTGTCCATCTAAAAATAGCCTACACCACCATTCGAAGTTCATGAATGACCAAATAAGCAATCGATGGTTGACTTTCTTGTTCATGTGCTCATTCAATATTTGTTTAACATATGCTTTGTCTATAAATTCAGGATACAAGGCCTTCTTGTTTAACAGTAATTCTGAGACATAGTCCGCGTTTTCGCCCCTGTACCATGATTCATCTGGAGCGGAAAAGCCCTGTTTCTTTCTCTTGAGCACATCCATTGGCAAAAAACCCTCCATCGCTTTTCTCAGAACAGTTTTTCCTGAGCTGAATTCCTGATAATTGACTTTCTTGTCGCCAGCGATGTTTTCATCCATTCCCTTCATATGTTCGATATCTCCCAGCTTGTGCTTTATCGGTATTTTTTGGGCAAAATCAACCAGCTCATTATCGAGAAAGGGGAAACGTTCTTCTAACCCGTTTGCCATCGATAACTTGTCACCAACTAACAGAAGTCCTGGCAAGAAGGTTTTAATCTCGAAGTAAAGACTATTTTGAATATGCTCTTCAGGGGTATTGTATCTGAGTTTGCTGTTAAAGGTGAAGACCCTTTCAAAGACTTCTCTTGGAGAGTCTAGCTCCATTTCTTTGGATATGCTGGAGGTAAACATATTTTGCCTTTGCTCCAATGGCACCAATCGCTGCCAAAAGTCATAATAGTTTTTGAAGAACTCATTCTGATCTAAGGAGTTGAAAACACGATAGTACCTCCATGGGTAACCACCATAAAGCTCATCGCCTCCCGTGCCTTGTAAGCAGACCTTCACGAATTTAGAAGCAAGCCTGCTGATGTAATAATTGGGGTAGCTCATACCAACCCGCAGATCCTCGATATGCCAGACAACTCTTGGAAGCGACCAGCTTAAATCTCCAGCATTGATAACCTGTTCATAATGCTCTGTGTTAAAGTAGTTGGCCATGAGCTCTGCATCTCTGCGCTCATCGTAATTGGCCTCAACCCCTGTCACTCCCGACATATCAAATCCAGCAGTAAAGGTCGATAGCCTATTTATATTCGATGATGCGATAGACGTTATGGAGCCTGAATCCATACCACCTGACAGGAAGCTGCCAACGGGAACATCTGAAACCAGCTGCTTCTTAACTGCCTTTTCCATCAGCTCTTTTGTACCGGCAGTAGCTTCTTCGAAGGTCATGGAATCATCTGGCTGGGTGAAGTCGTAATCCCACCAGGAGACATGCCGTGCAAAAGTACTCTCTGCATTAATCTTTACAGTATTTGCTGGCGGAAGCATAGTAACGCCTTTAAACAATGTGTGATAGCGAAACAGATTTTGAAAGGTAAAATACTCGTTGAGTGCCTCAGGATTTAATTCAGTTTTAAAGTCTGGGTGTTTGATTATCGCCTTTATTTCAGAAGAAAAGACCACTCTTTTTCCTTCAAACCAATAGTACAGTGGCTTTACCCCGAATCTATCTCTGCTCAGGTATAATGTCTTCTCTTTCACATTCCAGGCACCAACTGCGAACATACCATCGAGTTGCTCAAAGAACTGAGGGCCATGTTTTGACAGGCCCTCGCATATGACTTCCGTATCTGATGTAGTTCTAAACTTGTGTCCTGCTGCTTCCAGCTCCTTTTTAAGCTCCTTGAAATTGTAAATGCATCCGTTAAAGACAATTACCCAATTACCATCCCCAGAGATCATGGGCTGTGAGGATCGTGGCGAAGGGTCAATGATGGCCAATCGTCTGTGCGCTAAAGCAATGTTATTCTCGACAAAGCTTCCTTCACCATCTGGTCCACGATGAGCAATTGCCTCAGCCATTGCCTCGATGACCTCCTTTTTTATTGTCTCTTCATTGAGATTAAATATGCCTACAATGCCGCACATATCTTAGGGGTTCTCGTTCATTCGTTGCATCCTGGGCAGTTTTACCATTGTAACTGTAAAGCTAGATATATAGTGCACGGTGAACAGGATCAGGACAAAATCCATCACCTTAACGTACCTACTTGGATATATTGTGTGATCAGCACAGGTGAGTAAAGTCACGATTAAGAAATTGAAGAATAACAGAACAAATATTTCAGGCGCTTTTACATGCATCCTGCCGTTTCTGCTGAGATATGTGGGCACAACAATAGCCAGAGCTATCAGAAGCAATTGAAACCAGCGAATTGCCGTTGTTGAACTTAAAATAGTGTAGAAATGCAGTACATCTGCCATCAGGTATGTTTTCCAGTAATAAACTATGATACCAGTCATTAGAACCATGATTAATGAGAATAGCCACCTAATTAAATTTGCCGTTAGTGCTTTTTTAAGCAAGACCCGCACAGAATCCAGGAACAGTACCAAAAGCAATATCCAGGTTGTAAGCAGATATCCATAGCCCTGGACAAACTTTTTCCAGAGCAGCACCGGAAGCGTTCCAGGATTGTGAAGATAGAAGTTGGCTACCCGAAATATAGCTGAAGATTCTTGCATGCCATCGTTCATGTAAAAGCTGTTTGGATCACGCTTCCATTGCGGTCGCCATCGCCCGTCCGCATACTCGTTGTTTGTGTCCATAAACACTGCCTTTCCTTGCGTAGAAAT
This sequence comes from Flavobacteriales bacterium, assembly GCA_012966015.1. Classification (GTDB taxonomy): domain Bacteria; phylum Bacteroidota; class Bacteroidia; order NORP154; family NORP154; genus NORP154. Next base: position 11,598 of record DTRI01000263.1, read on the forward strand.
GAGTATTAGTTCGCCAGATTTAACGCTCGCATATACTGACCACGGTAATACGGTTAGTGCAAAAGCAGTTAGGAACAGGGCAATCCTTCGGATAATGACCCTATCTCGATTTTTATAGAAGAGGTAGCCAAAGTAGCCTGAAATAAGTATGGGAAGAAATACAAGGCTACCCTTCACAAGCAAACATGTGCCACAAGCTAATCCAAGAATAATAGTTGCGCGTGAAGATTTATTCTTCATCTCAAAATATATGTAAGCAAGCACCACGAGGAAGATGGAAAAAGAGATCAAAGATTCCGTAAGTAAATTCTCGGAAAACTTATAGTTCATTATCAGATAAATCGGGCCGGCAATCATTCCGTTATAAAAGCCATGAAGATTCCAATAAAATTGTCCTACCAAAGGAAGAAACGCCGCAATCAGCACAAGCAGCAGAAGCTGTATATGCTTGGCAATAATGGGCTCGACACCAAAGACCTTATAGATTACACCAAGGAACATAGGGTAGGCGGGAGTTCTATAAAAAAAATCAATATTCATATCGGGGAATTCAAGTAATTCTCCAGATATATCTTCCCTTGGCGCGAATTTGTAAGTTTCAAATTCTTCCAGGCCACCCAGCTTTTGAATTCCATGGCCATAGGTAAAATTTACCCCCATGGATTGGTACCCGTACTCATCACCGCCAAAGTAAGAGGTATTGGAATACTCCCCAATATTTAAGAACACTGAATAGTAGAGAATTACCAGGATAGGAATGAAAATGGGATAGAAGAATTTCTGTCTTATTACCGTCTTCAATTGCTGCTCTATCTAAGTATCGTATTTAGGTAATATCCTTAATGTGTGCTGCCACATACTCATAATCTTCTTCCGTCATCTTGTTGTGCAATGGAATTGCTATTGAACAGTTATTTGCCAGAACAGATGAGGGAAACTCATCTGGGCTGATACTGTACTTATCTGAATAGAAATTCAACATGTGCACCGCATGCGTGCCTGGCCTTGTACTAATTCCCTTATCCTGCAATAATTCCATGATCTTGTTCCTTGTGTGAGGAGATTTGTTCTCATCTATCATCACTACATATGACTGCCAGCCGTGCCTGCAGTCATCCGGTACAACGGGAGTGTTGATCCATTCAATATCTCTAAACTGTTCATTGTAAAAGCTTGCCCATTTGTTTCTTTCTTCTATGAACTGATTGAGCTTCTTGAGCTGAATTGTTCCAACAGCTCCCTGCAGATCAGTCATTCGATAGTTAAAACCTAATATGTTGAAATCAGCGAGTATATACGGACGTGGCCCATGGTGACGCTGTTCTTCAGAAATGGAGGCCCCATGATTACGTAACATATTGATTTTATCCGCCAGGGCATCATCGTTGGTAGTTACCATTCCTCCTTCACCTGTGGTGATCGACTTCCTTGGATGAAATGAAAAACAGCCCAGTACACCTAATCCCCCAGCAAATTTGTCTTTGTACTTGGCTCCAGCTGCACACGCTGCATCTTCAATTATGGGAATATCACCCGCACACTCTCTGATCAAATCCATATCAGCACAAAGTCCAAAGAGGTGAACCGCAATAATTGCCTTCGTTTTTTTGGTGATTTTAGCAGCCACATCATTAGGATCCATGTTAAAGGTGCTCGTGTCAATATCCACCAAAATTGGCCGTGCACCACAATACAAAACCACATTCGCCGTCGCTATCCATGTGAAAGAGGGAACAATTACTTCATCACCTTGCTTGATATTCAGAGCTACAAGAGACAAGTGCAGTGCAGTTGTCGCACTTGTACAGGCTAGCGCATGCTTCACCTCATGTTTTCTTGCAAACTCATCCTCAAACTCCTTAACTAATGGTCCTTGTGTAACCCAGCCAGTTTCAAGTGGTTGCTTCATCGCATTCCATTCCTCATCACCAAGAACCGGTTGAGAAATGAGAATATTCCTTTTCATCTGTGTAGATTTTGAGCAAATATATAGCAAGAAGTGACTTGATAAATACTCACTCCTTTCAAGATAGTAACAAAAAAAAGTGAAGAAATTGTTTGCCTTAAACCGGTGTTAAGAAAGGATCATGCTTTCTTTCTGCGGTCTTCCAGCTCCTGAATATGACTGTTTCGCCAATCAATTAACCTTTGCATGCCATCCTCCAGGTCAATGGTCCACTTATACCCCAGATCTTTTTCAGCTTTTTCTATACTTCCAACACGGTTGGTAACAAACGTTAAACCCTCAGGTTCGTACTGTATCTCGCTGTCTTTTCCAGAAAGCTTGATCAAAAGCTCTGTAAGCTCCAATATGGATGTTCCTATTCCACGGCCCACATTATAGCACTCACCTGAAGCATCTGCCTTCATCGCACATATATTTGCCCTGGCACAGTCCTCAACGGCTACAAAATCATATTGTTGGGAGCCATCTCCGAAAACAAGTGGCTTTTCTCCCTTGCTCAGCCTGTCAAGAATTTTATGCATTACAGCAATATATGCTCCCTGATAATCCTGCCTTGGCCCATACACGTTCATGTAGCGCATACCAACCCAATCCAGGTTATATCGAACACCCAGTGATTTATACATATGCTCACCTGCTATTTTGGTGGCACCATAAAAAGTATCATTATTGTAAATATGCTCCTCTGTCATCGGAATCTCAACTGCATTTCCATACACAGATGCACTGGATGAATAAACCACACGCGACACCTTGTTCTTAACTGCGGCTTCTATAATGTTAAACGTCCCTCTTACATTAACGTCAAAAGCGCTTCTAGGATAGTCGTAACAGTGCAGCAACCACATCGCGGCCAGGTGAAATACCCCATCAATTCCTTCAATGGCTTTATCCAGGATGTCCGTTTGTAGTATGTCTCCACCAATTTCAAATACTTTGCATCGTGGGTCGCTAAGTGCCGAGGCAATATTATCCTCTCTTCCTCTGGTGAAGTTGTCGTAAATAATGACCTCTTTCACATCTTCCTTAAGCAGAAGATCCACTACATGAGAGCCAATAAATCCGGCTCCTCCAATTACCAGAAACCTTTTTCCTTTTATATCCATCGTTGTTATTTATTGAGGATAGCCCAATACCAGGGAATAGCTTTTGCCATGCCTTCAGAAAACCCATAGCTTGGAGAATAGCCTAAAAACTGCTTGGCTTTATCTATAGAAGCCAAGGAGTGCTTAACCTCACCTGGACGTTTTTCCACATGCTCAGCTTCAATTTTTCCTATTTCAGAATCATATCCTGAAAGTAAATCCCTAATGCTGGTAAATAGATCATTCACAGTGGTGCTTTCACCCAAAGCCACATTATAGATTCCATTGAATGCCTCCTGATTGGTGGTGGTCGCCGCAAGCTGATTGATCTGCACTACATTTTCTATATAGGTAAAGTCTCGAGATTGAGTACCATCCCCGAATATTTTGGGTGATTCATGATTAATTAGCGTATTAACAAATCTTGGAATAGCCGCAGCGTAAACACCATTAGAATCTTGCCGTGGCCCAAACACATTAAAGTATCTAAGGCCTATGGTTTCCAAACCGTAAAGCTCAGCAAATACTCTTCCGTACAGCTCATTCACATATTTGGTAACCGCGTACGGCGAAAGCGGTGTTCCAATCGTATCTTCAACTTTCGGCAAATCCGGGTGATCGCCATAAGTTGAAGAACTACTTGCATACACAAAACGTTTTACTTTGTTATCCTTAGAGGCTACTAGCATATTTAAAAAACCGGAAATGTTTACCTCATTCGTAGTAATCGGATCATCAATTGATCTGGGAATGGAACCTAGCGCGGCCTGATGAAGAACAATATCGATGCCGTCACATGCTTCTTTGCATGTATCGAGGTTCCTGATGTCGCCATCAATAAGCCTAAAATTTGGTTTTTTGAGAATATCTTCAATATTCTCACGTTTTCCGGTTGAAAAGTTGTCGAGGCAAACAATTTCGTTTTGCTGATCTATCAAAGCCTCACATAAATTTGAACCTATGAAGCCGGCGCCGCCTGTAATAAGCACCCTAGAATTTGTAATTTTATTCCCGATCGACATAGGCAACCTGTTCTGCAATTAACCGTCTTATAAACAACTAAATTTAATGGGCAAAATTAGCATTTTTAAAGAAACTGCACCTTCTTCTTAATTAAAAACGGATTGTTCAAAACTGAAGGTGGATTTTCAGATAAGCTCTCTTAAAATAAGATATATTTGCCGGCTATAGCGGCAACACTAAAAGTAATGATGCAACGGTATTCCAAATTTTTTAAAGTGCTCCACTTTATCATGGATATTTTTATCCTGAACATTGCTATCATTCTAGCCTTCCATACCAGATTTACCGATGATTTTCCCTTTTGGTACCAGGATAAATATGTGGTGCTTTATATGGTGCTAAACATGGCTTGGGTATTGGTAGCGCTAATATTCAGAATCTATGAGTTATACCGGGTGGTCCGTGTTGATAATGTAATAAAGAATCTGATTAAGGCTGTGGGATTACACCTGCTGTTGATTTCAATTTTTATCGTATCACTTAAGTGGTATTACTTTTCCAGGGAGTTCCTCTTTTATACTTACCTGTATTTCGGTTTGCTTGTGGTAATCTCGAGAACAGCTTTTTTGATATTTATTGGCCATATCAGATCGGCTGGGATTAACAGTAGAACTGCAGTGATTATTGGTTCAGGGCCTGTGGCCATGGAGTCTTATAATTTATTGGCGAATCACTCAGAATATGGATTCAAGTTTTTGGGGTTCTTTTCGGATGATGACATTGAAGAGGAAGGAATAAAGGATGGGAAATTGCTGGGGAAGATCAAAGACCTTGAAGTATTCGCAAAGGACAATAAGATTGATGAAATATTTTGTGCGATACCGCTTGCCAAGACGGAGAAGATTCGAAAGTTGATGAATTTCGCCGACAGCCACATGATTAGATTTAAGCTGGTGCCTGATTTCAGGGGGTTTTACAATCAAAAAATGGCACTGGAGTTTTATGAAGATCTACCTGTATTATTGCGCAGGGCGGAACCTCTTGAGAATGCGCTTAATAGCGCTGTAAAGAGATTCTTTGACATCATGTTCTCCTTAACAGTGATTCTGACCATTCTCTCATGGGTTACACCAATTATAGCCATCCTGATCAAAATCAACTCAAGGGGACCCGTTTTCTTTAAGCAAAAACGGTCAGGGAAGGCCAATCAGGTATTCAACTGCTTGAAATTCAGAACTATGTGTGTCAATGATCACTCCGATGAAGTTCAGGCTACTGACGGCGATCCCAGGATAACATCAATAGGGCACTTTCTGCGCAGAACCAGCCTGGATGAACTGCCACAATTTTTAAATGTTTTAACAGGTGACATGTCTGTAGTGGGCCCGAGGCCGCATATGCTTAAGCACACAGAGGAGTACTCTAAGGAGATAGACAAGTTCATGGTTCGACATTTGGTTACTCCCGGAATTACAGGATTAGCACAGATAAGAGGATATCGTGGTGAAACCAAAGATTCCGATCTAATGTATCGAAGGGTAAGAACGGATGTATGGTATATTGAGAACTGGTCTTTTCTGCTGGATTTACAGATCATTATTCAAACTATCATCAATGGAGTTAGGGGCGATAAAATGGCAGTTTAGCGTGCGGGAATGTTAAATTTCATTGGCCCTAAATCTGAATTCATAAAGAATACTTTGGCCCTTTTTACGGGCACCGTTGTTGCCCAGGCAATTCCCATCCTCATCTCTCCCTTGCTCACCAGAATTTATGATCCGCAAGATTTTGGGTTGCTGGCTATATATGTTAGCTTATCCGGCTTGTTTGGCATTATTGCAACGGGGAGATATGAGCTGGCTATCGTGCTGCCAAAAGAGAACAAAGATGGATTAAGTCTATTTGCCTTATCAATAATCCTCGCGCTAATAATTGCTGCATTAACGCTGGTGCTTGTCGCGTTATTTGGTACACAAATAGCGAGCTGGTATAAAGAGCCCAAAATTGAACGTTGGCTTGTATTAATTCCTGTAACCGTTCTGTTTACGGGCATCTACCAGGCGCTTAATTATTATGCTACCAGAAAGAAGAGCTTTGCCAACATCTCCGTCAGCAAAGTAACAGACTCATTTTTAAATTCTTTGGTTAAGCTGCTGGTAGGTATTAAAACTATTGGGGCTGGTGGCCTTATCATAGGCAATATTATGGGGCAAATTGCTGGAAGCGTGGTCCTGATTCAAACTTTTTGGGAGAAAGGAATACTTAATCAAATTGTGGTGGAAAGACAGAATATTTCTGTGCAAGCAAGAAAATATTCAGACTTTTTAAAAATAAATACAATCCACGCGTTTGCAGATGTATTACAGACAACCTTGCTAATATTTTTTATATCATCATTTTTCGGATCTGCAGTAGTAGGCTTATATGCGCTAACATTGCGAATAATCAAAGTGCCTGCTGGATTTATAGGTGGATCTGTGAGCCAGGTGTTTTACCAGAAAGCTTCTGAAAAGTATGCTAATGAAGAAGAAATTAAGCCGATAGTAATAAAAATGCTAGGTAGCCTGGCATTGGTTTCGGCTCCGATCTTTACAGTGCTCATTTTATTTGGGCCTGAACTATTTGCTTTTGTTTTTGGAGAGGGCTGGGAGGAAGCTGGAGAGTATGCACAAATATTATCTCCCTGGATATTCTTGAGTTTTATAATTTCGCCTGTCTCCCAAATTCCAATTATCGTAAACCGTCAAAAAGAAAATCTACTGATCAGCCTGTTTGGTCACGCATTAAGCATAGGCTCAATAATATATGGCGGGCTTGTGCATAGCGATATAAAAGACACGCTTCAAATGCTGTCTTTATTACAAGTTATTTTCTTGATTTTTGTAGTGATTTGGATAGTTAATATATCAAAAACAAGAACAACATAATACGCAGGTTTGTCAAATTCTGAATATTGGAATAACAGGGCAAGAAAATTTGGCCATACCGGATGGGCAAATTACTCAATTTACGCATTTGACCAATTGGCGCGTTTAAAAGCGATTGAGAGCATATTGACGAACCTGAAACTGGAGCGGAACCTGGCACTGGATTTCGGAACTGGGTCAGGGGATTTCGCAAGGATATTATCCAAATCATTCAAGAAGGTAATCGCTTTTGACACATCTGAGAAAGTGGTGGAAATTGGCCGGGCCCATGGAAAGGATTTAAAGAATATAGACTTTTGCTCAGGAAATTCCGTTATGGACTTGGCCATTGGCGATGGCTCGTTAGATTTGATTCTCTCGGTTACTGTTTTGGGGCATTTAATGGATAATAACCAACTTAGCACACATCTTCATTTCTTTAATACTAAACTTGCCAATAATGGCAGGGTAATAGCACTGGAATATACACCTGCCAACAAACCGGCATCTACGGAATATCAAAATTTCTTAACGTTGAGCGACTGGCAGGATGCCTTCGCGGCAAAGGGCTTCAATCTCGATGACTGCGTTGGATTTTATTCTCCTACCCAGGCGCCCTGTTCCAGTTTTGATAAATACAAGCGTTACACAATTGTAAAAATATTGCGGTTCTTTCAGCGTTTTGAATGGCCCAGAGCTAAACTTGATGTCATCGCCAATAAATTCGTGAATGATAACGACGATTACTTCTGGCCTTCTGAAAATGATGACTTGTTAAAAATTATGGTTTTTAAGAAAAGTTGATGAAACGAGGCATGATAGAGCACTTAACAGGCGGAAGTATGGTTATCGGCGAGCTCCATGTGATTATAAGAAATCAATTGTAATCGCATGAAAGTATTAATAATAGGATTGCCTCTTTTCGCAAAGAATCTAGCCAAAGAGCTCAATCAATTCGATCCAGATAATCGATATGTATGCCTGAATACCTATTATCGTTTTATTGATAAGCTCAAATTTTTATATCACGTTCGCAATTGCGATATAGTATATTCTTTAAACGGGTCTATTTATAACGCCAGGGCATTTGATATGGCGCTAAAGTTTAAAAAGAAGTTGATAATACACTGGGTAGGCACAGATGTGATAAAGGCTAAAAAAAGCTACGGGGATAGGTTAATCAACAAAAAATATATTGAACAAGCCACTCATTTTTGCGAAGTAGACTGGATAAAACAAGAACTTGAGGAGATCGGCATCTCAGCCGATCCTGTTCCCTTTCTTTCTTTTGACAACCGGGGGTACACGGTTGGTTCATTTCCGGAGAAGTTCTCACTATTGACTTATATTGGGCTCAACCGAGCTGAATTTTATGGCTTCAATGAAATACTGGCCCTGGCAATAAAATTTCCAGATATTGATGTTAATGTGGTCGGAATATCGGAATACAGCGGAAAACTTCCAGAAAATGTAAACCTTTTGGGTTGGGTAAAGGACATGAATGCAATCATTAATAATTCTGTTGTTTGCGTGAGATTTCCGAAGCACGATGGTTTATCAGGGTTTGTTTTGGAATCATTGGCCTGTGGGCGGCATGTAATTTATAAATATCCATTTCCACATTGCTCAGCGGTAAGTGACCTAGCCGAACTACAGGATGTCACAAATGCGCTGTATGAAAAGTTTTCAGATGATAACTTAGACGTAAATACCGAGGGGGTAGCATATATTAAAGATAACTTCAGCCAGGAAAAAGTATTGAGCAACCTATTGGACAAGTTTAAAGCTGCTTTGAATGAGCGATAAGAGGCGCGTTTTGTTTATCACCTATTTTTTTGAGACGAAACATGGGGTCGGCGCGCAGCGCTTATCTTATTGGGCTAAAAACATCACGGAAGTATCAAGGGGCTCAATTTCCTGCGATGTATTAACAAGTATTTATAATCCCAGTGAAATACACGAAGGGATCGACAACATCTTCTTTGTTGGTG
>DTRI01000263.1:20555-27756 GCA_012966015.1 Flavobacteriales bacterium
AAGAAAATTTTTTACCGACCGAAAAGAGACGGGCCAATATGATACCGTGATTATTACCGGAGGCCCTTTTATGCAATTCCTTCTGGTTCCATTCCTTAAAAAACTTTTCAAATGCCGCGTCATACTCGATTTTCGTGATCCTTTTGCAACAAATCCACATTTTGATAACACCTGGTTTAAAATTATGGTTAAAGCGCATTACGAAAGATTATTCATTGAGAATGCAGACACGGTTGTTACCATCAATGAAACATGCTCCAAGCTACTGGCCTTTGGCAATAGAAATATTGGCAAATTAAAAATAATTGAAAATGGTTATGATGACATTGCTATCGACACGTTGAACCGTCAAGGTGAAACTCGAGTAAATGGCAAAGTGGTTTTTGTTTACCCAGGTAAATTTTACAACGATTTAAATCCGGGTAGATTTCTTGAAATTATATTTGGTAAGGATCACGTAAATGACTTTTCATTCTCGTATGTAGGATCGGACTCGTCAACAATTGATGAATTTAACAACGTAACCAACCATGGGGCTAAGGATTATCAGAGCACAATTGAAATAATCAATTCCTGTGATATTGGACTGATCTTCACAGGAGGCAAGCCCTTTGAGTCCACTACAAAAATATTTGATTACATAGGACTGGAAAAGGCCATATTGATAATTACCAACGGAAAGGTAAGAACCGGTAACCTGCACAACATAACCTCGAATTACCCTAAAATATATTGGGCGGAGAATAATGAAAGTGCGATAGTAAGTGTGCTGGAGCAGATTAAAGGGGATGAATTACAGGTTGATTATCAAGAAAAGCACAAATATTCAAGGAGGGAGGGCCTTAAAAAGCTAATTGAAATTATACAAGATGACACATGAAGTGCCATCTAGTTTAAATGAAGAAGATAAATAACATATCATTCGGGCTTATAACCGCAGCATTTTTATTTGCGTGCTTCACGCCGGGAAACATCTGGATTACACGACTTGAAAATTTGTTGCTTCCCTTGATGCTGCTGGCCTTGCTTTTTCGCAGCAAAACAAGGATTGACCTGCCTATAGTTATCTGCTTAGGCCTCTTTTTTACTTTAACTACGATCACTATTTTTATTAACCAATTGGAATTGGGTAAATATATATTTGGTGTAAGGTTGCTGAAGTATATGATTCTATTTGTGCTTTCGGCCAATATTTTAGGCAGCAACTTAAAGGCATTTGACATTTTGATAAAGGCCACTCTCTGCCTGATAACAGTCATCGTTGCTGTTGAAGCCATTGATCCTTTGGGGATTGGCAGCATGATTCAGTCGTTTTACACACCGCGAGATCTCGAAGAATTTCATGTGAGAGATAGTTTCCGTTTGCTGGGAACCATGAAAAACCCGAACGATAGCGGGGTATTGCTGATCTGCTTAGCCGGCTATTTTATTTCCTCCTACTATTACCATAAAAGACCGTGGGATGGTATTTTTCTAATATTGTGCCTTGTACTGATCATCTTTGCCCAGTCCCGTACAGCACTGGTTGCCGTGGTGGCCATGCTTGTCACTTATATTGTCCATCTCAGAACCAGCAAAACAATGATCATTGGTTTAGCAGCCACGCTGCTCGGCGCCGCACTGGTCATCTATTTTCTCAACATGAATTACCTGATGGAGCTATTCAAATACAACCCCCTGGAAATTTCTGCTTTTAAAGGCAGATACCCCGCATGGGAGTATATGATCACGGTATGGCATGATAACTTGATAATGGGTGCCGGGCCCTTTGCGGATAAAATGGATGCCTACAGAAATGCACCTGACAGCGAGTACATTTATATCCTGGCGGGTAATGGCATAGTGGGGATGGTGGCCTATTTGTGCCTCATGTTCGCCCCCATTGTAGTGTTGTGGAAAAGAAGAAAGAAATCCTCCCATGCATTACTTGGTATATTGCTTCCGATTGCATTTTTAATAGTGGCGATAACGAATTTTGGCATCCTCAACGTGAGGTTAGGGGTTCTGTATTTTATTTTCCTGGGAATTCCATTTTACTTTTTACTACAGGAAGCAAAACAATATAAATGGGGACGTACGTTATCAGGTCTTGACCTATTCAATAAGAACAGTTGATGAAAATCTTATTGCTCGGAGACATAAATTCAATTCATACTCAAAAGTGGGCTTTGGCCTTGGCTGCCTCTGGAATAGATATCGGCATATTTAGCCTGGGCAAATCCAAGTTAGCTTGGTATCAAAATATTGAAGGTATTAGCAACTGTAATGAATCTGGTTTTGAGAAGTCCATTTTCAAAAGCAGTGCCATTTCAAAAATCAATTACGTTAAGCTGCTTCCTGCACTAAAAAAAGCAATCAGGCGTTTCCAGCCAGATATTATTCATGTGCATTATGCTTCGAGCTATGGACTACTTGGCCAGCTATCGGGCTTTCATCCATTGTTCCTTTCTGTATGGGGAAGCGACGTGTTTGAATTCCCAAACCAGGGTAAGGTACAGAAACTCGTTTTGAAGTCGAACCTAAAGAATGCTGATAAAATATTTTCGACAAGCCTGGCTATGAAAAAGGAAACCGAAAAATATACGGATAAAGATATCCAGGTAATTCCGTTCGGAGTAGACATGGATAATTTCAAACCCATGACTGTTGAGAGCGAGTTCGATTCAGCTGATATTGTTGTGGGAACAATCAAAACCCTGGAGTCGGATTATGCTATTGATGTGTTGATCCGGGCTTTTTCAATTGTTTGTGATCGCAATCCCCAGCTGCCATTAAAGCTCATGATTTGCGGGCAGGGATCACTTGAAAGTATGCTGGTTGGACTATGTAAAGAATTGGGCATTGCTGATAAAGTGACTTTTAAGGGAGCTGTAAGTCACCAGGAGGTGCCCCGTTATCTGAATATGATCGATGTGTTCGGGTGCTTGTCGGATAACGAAAGTTTTGGGGTAGCCGTTGTTGAGGCAATGGCATGTGAAAAACCTGTGGTGGTATCAAATGTGGGGGGATTACCTGAGGTGGTTGAAAATGGCAGGTCAGGTGCTGTAGTTCCGCCCCAAAGCCCGGAATTGGCTGCAGATGCAATTGAAACATTTGCACTCAACCCATTGGTGAGAGAAAAAATTGGTCACAATGCCAGATCCAGGGTAATTAAAATGTATGATTGGAATGGGTGCGTAGCTCAAATGTGCAATTATTATACAAATGCTAATATCAATTCAAATTAAGGTATGGTTGTCAAGGTCTTTAAAACGTTTTTGCTAATAGTGATCATTGGAATATCTACCCTTGCTTTATACGAAAATCGAGAGGCAGTTAATAATATGAGATTCCGGATGATGAACTGGGACCCGTGCACAGCTACTTCATTTGTACACAATAACTATACAATTAATGAATTGCCCTATGCTAAGCTACCTTACGCCAACAATGACCAGAATAATAACCCGCATCACAGAAATGCAAACAACTTATACGATGATGAGGGAATATTGCTGCTTGAGCACAACGGTAAAAAGATATACCATGCTGTTTACCTGGCGCAATATTCCTTGCACCTGCTGGATAAGTACCACCAAACTAAAAATGCAGAATATCTGGATGAGGCTGTCAAAATTAGCGGTAAGCTTCAGGGGCTGGCGCTAAAAATCGATTCAACGCTGTGGTTCCCCTATGTTTATGACTTTGTGCTCCATGGAAGAAGGTACATGGATGCTATGCGTGCACCTTGGTATTCAGCTTTGGCACAAGGCCAGATTCTTTCTTTGTTTACAAGGCTATTTGAAGAAACTCAGGATACAGCCTATCTCGCTATCTCTCATAAGGTCTACAATTCATTCTACCATCACAAGTACAACAATGACCTGTGGGTCTCATGCATTGACAAGAATAACAATATTTGGTTTGAAGAATACCCGGCCGAAATGCCATGCTTTACCCTGAACGGGATGATTTATGCCATCTATGGCATATATGACTACTACAGAATCACCAAAAGGATTGATGCCAAGAAACTGCTGATGGGTGCCATCACCACCATAGAAAATAATATTGATAGATACAGAAACGAGGGCAACGCGAGCTATTACTGCTTGAAGCACAAGATTGACGCTGCAGATTATCATGAAATTCATGTACAGCAGCTGAATAAACTATTCTTGATAACAGGAGAGCAGAAATTTAAAGAAGCATCAGGGCAATTCGAAAGTGATACGCAATAATATATGATGGAACAAAGCCACAAGAGAAAAGTATCGATTGTGATCCCCTGCCGCAATGAAGAAATGCATATCTCACAATGCATCACTTCTCTGATAAATTCAGATTATCCCCAAGAGCTGATGGAAATTATCGTTTGTGACGGAATGAGCACAGACAGTACAGCGGAATTGGTTGAAGAGCTCGCCGCTAAACATTCGTCTATAGTCAAGCTAGAGAACGAAAATCAATTTACCCCTCATGGCTTAAACCTGGGGATTGAATATGCATCGGGAGATGTTATTATTATTCTCGGCGCCCATGCAGAAGTATATCCAGGCTATATCGCTAAATGCGTTGAGGCCCTGGATGCCAAGCATGAAGCAGGATGCGTAGGAGGGGTATTGGAGAGTATTGCTACTGATCGCTCTTCAAAAGCAATATCCACCGCCATGTCGTCGGTATTCGGGGTTGGCAGCGCTCACTTTAGAACAGGGTTAAAGGATGGATTTGTAGATACAGTGGCTTTTGGAGCGTATAGAAAAGAAGTGTTCGAGAAAATTGGCCTATTTGATGAAGAGCTGCTGCGAAATCAGGATGATGAATTCAATTATAGGCTGATATCCTCGGGATTTAAGATATATCTGTCAAAAGATATCAAGTCAAAATATTATGTGAGATCATCATTTAGGAATCTTCTCAGGCAATACTTTCAATATGGTTACTGGAAGGTTTACGTAAACAAAAAACACAAGACAATTACAACAATGCGCCAGATTGTACCCTCATTATTTATCGTTTTTCTTGTTGCGGGATTTATACTGTCCTGGCTGAACACACTAGTTTTCGCAGCATATCTTGCTGTTTTGTTGGTATATGTAATTTCAGCAAAAATTGCTGCAATCCAGGCCACCTGGAACGTGGTAGGAATTGCCAAAACTATGCTGGCATTCATGATCATGCACATCGGTTATGGTGTCGGCTACCTGGAAGGCTTGCTGCATTTTTACATCTTTAACAAGAAACCATCTAGTACTCTCTCCACATTGAGCAGGTAAAATGGATCCAGATAAATCATCTTTTCATAATAAGCTGTATTACATCCTTGTTCTCCTGATAAGCTTTGCCCTGCCATTAAGCAAGAAGCTCATCCCCTTGCTGATTATTCTCCTGGTGTTAAATTGGGTCGTTGAGGGAAAGTTTGTGGAGAAGCTCAAGAGAATAAGGCACCTGCCATATGTGGGATTATTCGTGGCTTTTTACCTGATGCACCTGATCGGTCTTTTGTACTCTGACAATATAGAGTTCGGCATGTTCGATGTTGAAATAAAGCTATCACTCCTGGTATTTCCGCTATTGTTTTCTACTTCTAAACAGTTTCATTTAAATCAGGTGCTTAATGTCTTCACATCATTTGTATTGGGCTGCTCTACGGCAGTGTTAATTTGTCTTGGCAGAAGTGCATATATGTACAGCAAAACTGGAGATATCAATTCATTCTTATATGGTGAGCTATCTATGTTTCATCATCCCACTTATTTTGCCATGTACATCTGTCTGGCATTATCTGTTATGTTCTACTGCGTTTTCAGGCAGAGAGAAGGGTTAACGAAATATCACAAGGTTGCAATGGGTGTTCTTATTCCTGTACTTTCTGTATTTGTAATTCTTCTCAACGCAAAAATTGGTTTGATTAGCCTGATGCTAATTTTGGTCATAGCCTTTTTATATCTGTTGTTGGTACAAAAAAAATATCTCAAAGGGCTTATGCTTCTCATAGGTGCCCTGCTGGTGGTTGGATCACTAAATTGGATCGCTCCACTAACATTTCAACGTATGCAATGGGCTATATCAGTAATTCTCGGTGAGGTTGAGCCCGCGGCTACAGAGAGCACATTCGGGCGCATGAAGGTGTGG
This sequence comes from Flavobacteriales bacterium, assembly GCA_012966015.1. GTDB lineage: Bacteria > Bacteroidota > Bacteroidia > NORP154 > NORP154 > NORP154. The sequence goes on from DTRI01000263.1 coordinate 26,670, forward strand.
CCGGTGGCTGGTGAAATAATACAGGAAAACCCAATATTCGGTGTTGGTACCGGAGATATTAAGGATGAGCTGATCAATAAATATGACACCAGAAACCTCAGTGGAATGTCTGCTGAAAAATTGAATGCCCACAATCAATTTTTACAATCTTTTGCCGCATTGGGCGCCGTTGGATTCCTGTTACTCATAGGCGGCATACTTGCGCCCCTCGTCCAGAGCATAGGGCGTAAAAAGTACGTGTACCTGTTTTTTCTGCTCATTATAGCCCTCAACTCGCTCACAGAATCAATTCTGGAGGTGCAGGCAGGCGTGATCTTCTATGCATTCTTTAATTCATTCTTCATGTTCCTGGATACAGAATAATAGCCTATTATTTGTAGTTTTGGACCGCTTTCAGCGAATGGCATTTGATAATCATCATACTGTAATCAACAATCTCTAATCTACGTGATTCCCTTCTACAAGCTTCATTACGACAAGTCAATTGCTGCAGAGATAGACAAGGTGCTACAATCTGGATGGCTCACAACAGGGCCTCAAACCAAAAAGTTCGAGCAGCAGATTACGGCCTATTGCGGAAACGAAAAAACACTCTGCGTCAGCGCAGCCACCAACGGACTGGAAATAATGCTTAGGTGGTTTGGCGTGGGGCCTGGTGATGAAGTGATCATACCGGCTTATACTTACTGCGCCACAGCCAATGTGGTTGTTCATTGCGGTGCTACCCTGGTTATTGTCGATGTTGGAGCTGATTTCAATATATCTGTAGATGAGATTGAGAGGCACATTACGCCAAACACCAAGGTGATAATGCCCGTAGATTTTTCGGGACTGCCTTGTGATTATGATGCTATCAATTCACTGGTGAGCAGAGACGGAATAAGCTCGCAATTTGAGCCGGTGACGGAAGAACAAAAGGCGTTGGGCAGAATTTTGGTGCTGGCCGACGCAGCCCATTCGGCTGGAGGTATATATAAAAGCAAAAGAACGGGTAGTTTAACAGATGTATCTGTTTTCTCGTTCCATGCGGCAAAGAACCTGACCACTGGAGAAGGCGGAGCTATTTGCCTGAATCTGCCAGAGCCAT
>DTRI01000264.1:0-4571 GCA_012966015.1 Flavobacteriales bacterium
TATACAGAGGCTGCCCGCATCGCGATAATATCATTAATGTATCGTTGCTTGGAGAAACGGATTAATAGAACTTCTCTAATAGATGAAAACACACTATCTCGAAATAACCAAAACGGCCAGGTACTACGTGCTGGGTACACCTTCAAAGAAAATTAAGAATGTCTGGTTTTTATGCCACGGTTATTCTCAGCTGGCGGAGAGCTTTTTAACTCAATTTGAAACGCTTAACGATGGAGAAAATCTGTTGGTAGCACCTGAGGGATTACACAGAATGTATTTGGATGGAATGACGGGAAAGGTAGGTGCGTCGTGGATGACCAAAGAAGATAGAAATAATGATATTGTAGATTACGTGCAGTACCTCGACAGCGTTTATGAAGAGGTGATGCTGGATCCGGTAATTCAGAATGTCAATATCAATGTGTTGGGATTCTCTCAGGGAACCGCAACGGTGTGTAGATGGATGATGATGGGAAAATCAACCGCAACCAGAATCTTCCTTTGGGCGGGGGCAGTACCTGATGATTTGAACTTTGCGCAGGACGTTAAAAAACTCAATAAAATGAAACCGGTAATTCTGCTGGGGAAGCAGGATGAATTTATCACTGAAGATAATCTTAAGAAGCATTTGGTTTTTCTGGAAAAGGTGAACATGAATTATGACTTGATTTTATATGAGGGATCCCATAAAATCGAGTCTTCTGTACTTCAGGAATTAGCTGAACTTGCGTATTAGTATAATTGAGGTGTATTTGAGTATCTTTCGCCCTTGTGAATCACATTATTTTAGTGATATTCGTTTAACATTATAATAAACAAACTATGAGGAAATATGCATATCTGTTATCAATTATTGGCTGTCTTTACGCTTGCGATTCGGCAGAGCTGAATAATGAAATTCTTAGGGCCAATGACGAAAAGCAACAATTGATGGAAGAGTCTGCAAAGAAGGATTCTATCATTTTTACCATTATTCAATCCCTGAATGATATCGGAGACAATTTGGAGGAGGTCAAGGCCAAGCAGGGCATAGTAACGATGTATGCAAATTCTAATGAGGAGAACAACCTCAACCAACGAGATAAAATCATCGATGACATTCAAATGATTAATAAGTTGATGGAGGACAATAAAGACAGATTGGCCTGGATGAAAAGTAAGATTGATCACCTCTCGAAAGACTTGAAAAGCTCAGTGCTGAAAATTGCCAATTTGGAGAAGTTGATTGCTCGCATGACCAAAAGTCTCGAAGAAAAAGATGTCGAGATTGGAGAGCTAAAAGATAAGTTGGTAAATCTCAACATTTCTCTGGATAGTTTATCGATAGCCTATGACATTCAGGAAATTGAGATGGAAGGGCAGGTTGCCTCACTCAATACCGCCTACTACTGTTATGGTACATTTAAAGAGCTAAAGGAAAAAGGAGTTATCACTAAAGAAGGTGGATTTATTGGCATAGGCCGAACAGAAAAGCTAACAGAGGATTTCAATAAGAGTTATTTCACTAAAATAGATATCACTGAAACTACTTCCATTGATCTCTATAGTGACAAAGCCAAGCTTGTTACCAATCACCCCTCAGGCTCATATGCACTTGAGGGCCAGGAGGAAGACAAAGTGGACAAACTAGTAATAACAGAGCCAGGCGAATTTTGGGGTGCTTCGAAGTACCTGGTAATTGTTGTGGATTGATCGGAGCCCGATTCGGCAATGAATGCTCCACATAAGTTCGTTAATTGGGCAGCTACTGAATCCAGCAATCCTGAAAAATTCCTAAAGCCCAGTAATCAGGAAGAGCTGGTTGAAATTGTCAACAGTGCAATTAACGCCAATTCAAAAATTCGTGTAGTAGGCGCTGGTCATTCATGGTCATCCGTGGCATGTACGGATCATTGGCTGATAACCCTTGACAATTATTGCAATGTTCTCAGTATAGATAAGGAGGCCAAACAAATAACTGTTGAAGCAGGCCTAAGGATAAAAGAGCTCAACGTTATTCTTAAAGACAATGGTTTGGCGCTCTCGAACCTGGGGTCCATTTCAGAACAAAGCATAGCCGGGGCCATTTCAACAGGCACCCACGGAACCGGGATAAAATTCAGCATTCTCTCCACCCAAATTCTGGCCTTAACGCTAGTCAATGGAAAAGGAGAATTGGTGTCTCTGGACCACGAAAAGGACGCCGATCTCTTTAAGGCGGCTCTGGTAAGCTTAGGTGCCCTTGGAATTATATCTACCGTTACCATTCAATGCGAGGAGCTATTCAATCTGGAGGAATTCGCCTATCCAGTTGAATTTGATGAGGGCGTGAAAAGAATACCCGAATTGCTCAAAGAGCATGAACACATGAAGTTATGGTGGTTTCCACATGTAAAGGAATTGCAAGTGTACTGTCAGAACAGGACAAAGGCTGAGCATTTGAACACGGGATTGTTCATCAGATGGGTTGATGAAAAGATTCTCGCTAAATATATATTCACTTTTCTACTCAATCTGGGACTCTGGTTTCCCACTCTAACAGCCCCCATCAATCGCATTATCAAAATCCTCAAGTTCAAAAAAGAACACCGGATAGACTATAGCTATAGGGTTTTTAATACGCCGATGCCACCGAAGCACCACGAGGCTGAGTATGCGATTCCCGTAGAAAAGGCTGGCGAAGCTATGCTTCAGATAAGAAAGATGATTGATGAGCGAAGGCTCCACGTGAATTTTTTGATGGAGGTGCGTTTTGTTAAAGCCGATGACTGTTTGATAAGCCCCGCGTTTGGCAGGGATACCTGTTATGTAGGCGCATATAAAGCTGGAGATCGCGGTTGGAAGGAATATCTTCATGGATTCGAAGAAATAATGGCCGCATACGACGGCAGGCCGCATTGGGGCAAGGAATTTTCTATAGACAAGAATGCAATTGGACAATTATATCCAGAGCTGGAACGCTTTCAGGCAGTACGAGAGCAGATGGACCCGAATAACGTATTCGCCAATCGGTTTGTAAGAGAATATATTATGTAAGCATACTTTTTTTCTTCTTGAGATGCTGTGAAAATGCAATCTTTGGAATATCTTTGCAGAGCAATCAACTTTTTATCCCTATCAATAATTATCTCTTATGGAAGAAGAAGTAATTGAAACAGAATCTACCGTTTCGATAAACAACGCACCCAATGCGGATATCGCCAGGCTTATTGATAAGCAGCGTGCATTTTTTAATGCAGGAGAAACGAAAGGCGTTAGATTTAGAATAAGACAACTAAAGAAATTAAAGGAGGCGCTGGAAACGCACGAAGGCAGCATCATACAGGCCTTAAAGGCAGACCTCCGCAAGCCAGAGCTCGAAGCGTGGTCCACAGAGATTGGAGTCATTATCACTGAGATTGATTACAACTTGAAGCACATCCGTTCCTGGGTAAGGCCACAACGCGTACCAACGGCACTTTTCTTTATGCCAGGAAAAAGCAGGATATATGCTGAGCCTTTTGGCATTGCACTTATTATTGGTCCATGGAACTTTCCCATCAAGAACGTATTGGGCCCGGCGTTGGGAGCCATGACTGCTGGAAACTGCTGCGTCCTTAAACCTTCTGAACATGCACCACACACTGCAAAGGCGCTTGAAAATATGATTTCTGAATTTTTTGATCCTGAGTATTTGGTGGTCACTCAGGGAGGTATTCCTGAAACTACGGAGCTACTCAAGCATAGGTTTGACTATGTTTTCTTTACGGGAGGCACTGAAATAGGGAGGATCGTTTACCAGGCCGCGGCTAAGCACTTAACTCCGGTTACTCTCGAGCTGGGTGGGAAAAACCCGTGTATCGTGGATGATAATTCTCATATGCAAGTTGCGGCAAAGCGCATAGCATGGGGTAAGCTGCTCAATTCCGGCCAGGTGTGCATTGCACCTAATTACGTACTTGTAAAAAAAACTGTAAAAAAGGAACTCATCGAACACCTTAAAATAGCAATTGAAGAGTTCTATGGTGGAGATGCAAAATCGACAGATGACTTTGGGAGAATTGTGAACGACACTCACTTTGAGCGCATCAAAAAGCTGATTGAAGGGGATGTGGTTCTGGGTGGAGATACTGATGCAAAAGAGAAATACATCGCGCCGACAATCATAGACAATGTTAAAGTAACTGACAAAATAATGCAAGAGGAGATCTTTGGTCCTGTATTGCCGATTGTAGAATATGAGGATATTGACGAGGCCATTTCTATAATCAACCAGGGTGAGAAGCCATTGGCGCTCTATATATTTTCGAAAAGCTATAACAACAGAGACAAGATCATTAGCCAAACATCATCTGGAGGCGTTTGCATCAACGAGACTATCATGAATTTTGGAAGTGTAGAACTTCCTTTTGGTGGTGTGGGAGACAGTGGCTTTGGTGTTTACAATGGCAAATCAGGATTCGATACTTTTTCGCATAAGAAAGGTGTAATGACGAAGTCTTTTCTGTTTGACGTAAAACAAAAGTATCCGCCATATACTCAGGGCAATCTCAATTTTATCAAATTTGCGATTAGAAAATTGATCTGATAACATGGAAGTACCACAAATAGTT
>DTRI01000264.1:4581-27675 GCA_012966015.1 Flavobacteriales bacterium
GTCTGGCATATCGTATATTTTTAAGTTCTCATAAATGTATAAGTACCACAAATAGTTGCCCTGTCTATCCCCGGTTTTTTCCTGTTAATCGGAGTAGAGGTGCTTATTAATTATCTTCAGGAAAAAGATTACTATAAACTCAACGATGCCCTGACGAGCATTAGCTGTGGGATAGGCTCAGAATTGTTTGGAATATTTTCAAAAACCGCGCTTTTCTTTGGGTACTTATACATTTATGAGAACTTAAAAATATACGATATGCCAGACACAATTTGGTCGTGGGTAATATTATTTTTTGGGGTTGATTTCTTTTACTACTGGTTTCACAGGAAGAGTCACGAAGTCAACTTTATCTGGGCTGCACATATTGTTCATCACCAGAGTGAGGAGTACAACCTCTCTACCGCGCTAAGACAGGCCTGGTTTCAAAGTTCATTCTCCTGGGTGTTCTATTTACCACTTGCATTTGTAGGTTTTAGTCCGTACGCATTTTTGGTGGTAAAGGGGATCAACTTGGTTTATCAGTTTTGGATTCATACAAAGCTAATCGGGAAAATGGGTTTTTTAGAGCTGTTTATGAATACTCCCTCTCACCATCGCGTGCATCACGGCAAGAATCCAAAGTATCTGGATAAGAACTACGCAGCTGTATTTATTATTTGGGATAGAATGTTCGGAACTTACATGAAAGAAGAGGAAGAGCCGGTCTTTGGTATAACCAATACTTACAAGAGCTGGAATCCTGTCTGGACGAATTTTCATTACTGGGGTGAGCTGTGGGAGATCTCTAAAAACTCTACACGCTTGGTGGATAAGATTAAAGTGTTTCTAAAACCACCGGGCTGGAGACCAGCAGAGCTGGGCGGATTTAAAGGTGCTCCAGAAGTTGATAAAGAAACTTACGAGAAATACGATGTAGCTGTATCAAATTCACTGGCTGCTTACTCCTTTATTCAATTTATACCTGCCTTGGGATTGGCGGCGGTATTTTTGTTTCTCGAGAAGGAGTTTTCTGCTGTGCAGCAAATGGCTATTACGAGCCTGGTTATATTCTCTTTGCTCAGTAGCGGCGCCATCTTTGAAAAGGCAAAATGGATAACAATTGGCGAATATGTTAGGTTGCTTGCCATTCCATGTGCTGCGCTTTTATTTATGGAAACAGCCGGTTTTTCCACAATCATCCTGGTGGCAGGGAGCTGGGCTTTGCTTTCACTCGTGTGGTTTAGTTCGCAGCTCAAGGGGTTCCAAACTGCGAAATAAATTTTATGAAGCAAGAGCACACTTTAGCCTGCTTTATCTGTAGTAAGCTGCGTGGAATGAAATATTCCTTCTCATCTGCCGAAGCGGAACGCGAATTAATTTTTTGAGTACCTTACTTTCTTAATTTTAGGTAATGAAGACGATCTTTCCATTGTTATGTGTTGTGCTATTGTGCTTCATTCAGCTCTCGGTTGCTGAAGAACCTCAGCCAATCTGGATAGGAGGTGTAGTAATCAAATTTAAGGAAGGCTCGCCGGAGAATCTAAAGCGAGAGAGCATCGAGGGTGCATTGACCGCAGAAGAAGCGAGAATATTGAAAATTACTTTCCTGCACGATATTACCATCACCACCTTGGATAAGGGAAAATATGAGATAAATACTGAAAGGTTTACACAAATAAAGACTGAGCTTGAATTATTAGAGAGCGTTGAGTTTGTGAACGCCTTTATGGTTAACAAAGAGGGGAGTTATGCAGCCAGCCTGGGAGAGTTTTACGTAAAGCTAAAATCGACATCCGATCTGGAAAAACTTCAATTATTTGCCCATAAGACCGCAACGCGTATTGTGGAGCCCTATGAATACATGCACAATGTGTATGTGCTGTATGCAGATAAGCACTCACAGGGAAATTCTTCGGAAATGGCAGATCTATTCTCTTCGACAGGATTGTTTAGATACGCGTCTGCCAACAGTTTATTCTCACTGAGCGCAACTACCAATGACTTTTTTTTTGATTGGCAGTGGGCAATTGTGAATGAAGGAACGGGCGCTCAGTTTTTGGGAACGGTAGACGCTGACATGGATGTGGACAGTGCATGGACGATCACCACTGGAGATTCAACCATTAAAATTGCGGTGTTGGACTCAGGTACCGATACTTTACATCCGGATTTAATACCCAACTTATTGCCCGGATTCGATGGTGTTGGAGACACTTTAAAAGGACATCCAGCTACAAATTTCAGCGAAGACGGACATGGTACATGCTGCGCGGGAATTGTGGCGGCGGTGGCAGACAATACAATAGGAACGGCTGGCGTTGCTCCTACTTGCAAGATTATTCCGGTCCGAATCTTCTTCTATATCGATTTAACAGGCCCGGTTACACCCTATACAACCATGCAATATGGTATGGATGGCCTCAATTATGCATACCAAACCGCAGCCGCAGATGTAATCAGTAATTCCTGGGGAATACCAGATGATCAAATAAGCCAGTTTAGCCTGGATACTGTTATTGCCAACGACATCATTGCAATAGCGAGCGATAGTGGAAGAGGCGGAAAGGGTGTACCCATGGTCTTCTCAGCTGGGAACGAACCGGATAGCATGACCATCTGGCCTAGCAATCTATCGGGAACCATAGCCGTTGCTGCAACCACTATGTGCGATGAGCTTAAAACGGCCTCAGACTGTTCGCCTGAAAACTGGTCGAGCAACCATGGTAAGGATCTGGACGTGAGTGCACCGGGTGTTAAAATTGCAACGAGCGATATGCTTGGAAATTTTGGTTTTGCTAGCGGTGAATATTATTTGAGCTTCAACGGAACTTCTGCAGCCTGCCCGAATACAGCCGGAGTAATTGCGTTAATGCTTTCAGTGAATAATAACTTAACTGGTGGGCAGGCTAGGGAGGTACTCTCAAGGTCCTGCGAAAAAGTTGGTGGCTACGATTACGATGAAAATAAGGCATATGGAGCTTGGTCAACAGAGCTGGGTTATGGCAGGGTTAATGCCCACCGCGCTGTGCAAGATGCAGCCAATTTTGTGGAAGTTCAGGAATCCTCGCCGGGCAATACACTGGAAATGCTCGTGTCTCAAGATGCTGGTGGCTTCAATTATCTTCGCTATCATCTTACAGTGCCTTCAGATGTTGAGATTAGTATTTACGATATGCTGGGCAGAGTAATTTTATCGAGACGGATTGCCGGTCAGCAGATTGGTTACCATAGCACGTTATTGAATCCAAAACTAGTCGCAAGCCAGGTCTGTGTAGTCCGGCTTACGGTCGATCATTCACAGGTGGATAGCCAGTCTGCACTGTTCACAAGCTATAAAAAATAATTATGATTATGAGAAGAAGCTCCAACATACTCACAGTTGTTTTTGTAGTGGTTTCAATAGGAGAGGTGCTCAGTCATCTGATGCAGGTGGAAATCTTGCATTTAATCTTCAAGCCGCTCCTTCTCATTGTAATATCTGTGCTGTTTTACCTGGAAACCAAGTCTAATTATACCAGCTTTGCCAAACTCATGCAGGCAGGATTTTTACTGGCTTGGCTTGGTGATGTACTGCTGATGTTCGTAGAGCGGGATCCCATGTTCTTTATGTTGGGCTTGGGAGCATTCTTAACAACTCACATTCTCTATGCACTGGCGTTTAAAAAATCAGTGAGTAATTCAGAATCGACAGCTTACTTGAAGAAAAGCCCCATGGCAGCAGCTCCTTTTGTACTGCTGGGAGGAGTTCTGTTGTATATGTTATACCCCAACTTAAATGAGCTCTTGATTCCAGTATTTATATACACCGCTGTTATTGTCACCATGGTGATATGTGCACTAAACAGGAGGGGGCGCGTGAGTGATCTCAGCTATAAATTAATTTACTACGGTGCACTCGTTTTCATGCTCTCTGATTCACTGCTTGCCGTCAATAAATTTATGAATCCAATCCCTTACTCGGGAGTATTTATTATGGTTCCTTACATTGTGGCCCAATTCATGATCATGAAGGGAAGTATTGTTCAGGTAAATCAATCATAAACATCTTTTAAACCTGTAATGATAAGAACCCAATGTTGGATGGCGGGAAACCTGAATATTAAAAGAAAGTTGACAGTTAGCTGTCCTGGAGAGACTATATAATTGCCCGATAAAGAAATAGCACGAAGTTTTTCATTCTACTCCAAAATACGTTTAAGGCACAATATCAAAATGACCTAAGCGAATGAAAATTGAATACCCATTGTTATTGGACGGAGGCCTTTCCAATGAATTGGAAGCAGGAGGCTGTGATTTAAATCACAAGCTATGGTCGGCAAGATTGCTGGAATCCAATCCTGAGTCCATTGTTCAGGCCCATTTTGCGTATCTCGAGGCCGGTGCTAAGTGTATCATTACATCGAGCTATCAGGCTTCAGTACCTGGGCTTGTGTCTGCGGGATATGATCTGGCTACAGCTGAATCGTTGATATTAAAAACCACGGAGCTGGCAGAGATTGCGGTGGATCGCTATATGAAATTAAACGTTGAGGCGCTCAGGCCGTTGATTGCCGCTAGCATTGGCCCCTACGGAGCTTACCTGGCAGATGGTTCTGAATATAAGGGGGATTACAATATTTCTGATGATGAGCTATTAGAATTTCATGCTGGCAGAATTAAGATACTCGAGAATACCAACGCAGACTTATTGGCATGCGAGACGATTCCGAGTTTTCAGGAAGCGGTGGTATTGGCGGAAATTTTAAAGGAAACGGAGATGAAGGCCTGGTTAACTTTCTCCTGCAAAGATGAAAATCATCTCAATGATGGTACACCGATCCAGGACTGCGTTGCATTTTTAGCCGATCACCCAACAATATTTGCATTGGGTGTTAACTGCACCGCGCCAAAATATATTGCTGGATTGACGAAGGCGATAAAAGAGAAATCGGGCACCAAGAAAATAATCGTGTATCCGAACTCAGGTGAGGTTTACGATGCCGCTACCAAAGCCTGGGCGAATTGTTCAGATCCGGATTTGTTTGTGGCCATGACAAAAGAATGGATGGACTTGGGTGCTGATATTATTGGAGGCTGTTGCAGGATTGGGCCAACGCATATTGCTGGCATTCGTAAAGAGCTGACTAAAAGCGAAGGTTAAGCGAGTCATAATGGTTGTGTCAAAAGTATTTGATGTTTAACCGCAAGGTGAGCAAATACTGCACATGGAACGTTAATAAGCAATTCATTGCGACTTTTGCGTCAGCCCAATCGGTAACGGTTAAGTTATCTTTGCCCTGATTGGACAATAAGAAAAAAGGGCAGAACCACTTAGCCAACATATCTGGTATAATTTTCGTTACTTCAGGTAGACCACTGCTATTATGAGAACTACGCTCGCACTCTTAATTTTACTATTCGCTTCTGACTCAATTGCTCAAGTGACGCTGGATCAAACCTACCATGACTTCGGTGAAATATACAAAGGTGATAAAAGAGTGGCAGAGTTCAATTTAATGAATAACAGCGACAAGAAGCTCTATATTCTACGGGCAGACAAGGACATGGAATTAGACATTCGTTTCTCAACAAAAACAGTTGAACCAGGTGCCTATGCAACCATTCGCATTCAGGTGAACCCTGGATCCAAGGGAAGATTTAATAAAAGAACCAGCCTATGGATAAGCAGCTCACAAGAACCATTTCCGCTGGAGCTGGTTGGTGATGTGAAAGAATTAGAGACCTCCTTCCAGCCCTGTCCCACATTCAGGAATCCAAATAGTGTGCAAGCCATTCAATTCAGCATGGTGGCAACGGTAATCGATGCGAATACTGAGCTTCCGGTTGGTGGTGCAACAATACAAATGCTGAGAAATGGTGTGCCTTTGGAAGCTCCACTTATCGCAGACGAGGGGGGTAAAGCAAGCTTGGAGATCCCGTTGGGGCTGTATTATGTAATCACAAGTGCCGGGGGTTATGAAACAGATGAAGCTGACATTTATCTCAACAGGAGTAGAAGGGAAGTGAAAATAAAACTCAAGCCATTAGAGAAGCGGGATGATCCCATTCCAGAACCGGTAAAAACCATTGAGCTATCGGCTCTTGAGTCAACAACAATTACAGCGGAGCCTGAGGCTGTCACTACACCTGCTCGTACAACAATGCCAGAGGGGTTCTCACCTGAGAATTATTCAGCCAACAATATTGTCTTCCTCATTGATGTATCGGGTTCCATGCGGCAACTGGGGAGATTGGACCTGCTGAAAGCCTCTATGCTGGAGCTGGTAAAAATTTTACGGGACATCGATAAAGTATCCATTCTCACTTATACCGCAACTTCCAAGATGGTCATGGAATCAATGAATGCTACGGAGAGCAATAAAAAGCTAATGGTCAGTATCATCACAGGGCTTGAAGCAAAGGGCAGCACCCAGGGTGGACAGGCATTGCAGTCGGCTTTTGCAGTGGTGAAGCGGCATTATGTTAAGAATGGAAGCAATCAGGTGGTAATGGCTACGGATGGCCTGTTCAGGGATAAGTACAGTGATATGTTAAAGCTGGTGGAGGCCAACACCTCTTCTGATCGGAATATATCGGTTGTCGGTATTAAAAACGCCTCACGCAGTGCCGCTCAAATGCTGGAGATTGCTACTGCGGGTTCAGGGCATTACATTAACATTCAGACTTATGACGATGCCCAGCAAAATCTAGTGCATGGGATTAAGGCTGCCTGTGTGAAGAATTAATATTTTTCTTTTGTGCTTTTTCTTGACTCTCTTTAGATTTTCTGAGGCGCGATAATTTTATATTGCAGCTATACAAGTATTTGTCAAGGAGAGCAACAACAATGGCTTGGCGACCTTAGACAGGTTGTAATGAGCAAGGCGTTTGAGATATCAGAAAGTGGATTTGAATCTGGTATTGAGCTGGATGTGCCAGGTGGAATCTATCAAATAGAGGTTGCTTCTGATACACAACGGCTGACAAGGAAAATCATTGTAAAGTAAAGCCGGTAAAGGGGCCATTAAGACATCCACGCGGCAAAATTTCGTTTTAAGCTGCTGTGAAGCGTCCCTATTAGGTGAAACGAGCTGCGTAGAGCCAATCATTGCGTCTTCTTTCCTTGATAATGAAATGGTGAACTGGCGATCCAGCACGCATTACAAATCGAATTATTTCCTATTTTCGCACATCTCTTCTTATCTTACATAAATAAATAGATAAAATAAACCTTTCAATTTCAATAATTATGAAAAGAACTGTACCATTCTTCATTTTAATAGCATCCTTAATAGCAGGCTCAGATGTAAGTGCCCAAGCCGTAAAATATGTGCTTTTTGAGCATTGGACAGGGGCGAGCTGCCCTCCGTGTGCAGCACAAAATCCAGGTTTTCAGAATGATATATTGGGTCAGAATTTAGGATCAGTACACCACATAGCTTACCATACAGAGTGGCCTCCACCTGCTGATCCAATGAATGTATACAACGCTGCCGAAGTGGCGTCCAGAGTAAATTATTATGGCGTAACTTCTGTACCCACTATTCAAATGACGGGTAAGTTATGGAAGGGACAGCCTGCCGGTGTTACACAGAGCTTGGTCAATAATGAGATTGTCAAAAACAGCCCCATAAGGGTAGCTGTAACTGAGACGTCAGATGGTACGGATCGCAATGTCAAAGTTGTTGTGCATTCAATAGGAACACCTCCTGTTGGAACCTTTGTTCTGAGAGTAGCGGTGGTGGAGAGAGAGATTATTTATGGTTCTCCTCCCGGAACAAATGGCGAGAAGGAATTCCCCAATGTTTTTAGAAAAATGCTACCGAATACAACGGGTGAGGCGTACACTCCGGCCGCAATGGGGGATTCTGTCACTTTTAATTTCACCTATACCTTAGATCAGGGTACCTGGGATACAACACAAATCTACTCTGTTGCTTTTGTGCAGGAAGAAATATCAGGAGAAGTAATAAACTCTGGCACAGCTAGTGACCCTGACTGGGGAATAATCTCAACTACCAGCCATGTTGCTCAGACCTCCCCTGGTAACCTCTCTACTTTTAGCGCATCTCTGTTTAATTCAGATAACGCAAGTGGAAACTACAGAATACACTTCACCAAGAATCATCCTGTTGACTGGTCCGCAGAGTTCACATTTAATTCTACCGCGTATATAGCGGATTCAGTAGATGTTGTTCTAGCTGCTAATTCAACAGAAAGTATAAATTTTAATATTACGACTGGCATCACTTCTGGGGTAGGAGATTATCTTGCTACGCTTACTTCTCTCGATGATCCCACGTTGGACCCTAAAGTCTTTGAATTTCATTTGGTGTCCGGTGTTAGCGATTTGATTGTAAATAATGCTGCAGGAATTGGGGACGGAAGTGGAGGTGATGCCTCGAATTGGGAATCAGACTATGAAAACGGGCTCATTTATGCAGGAAGTAGCACCTACGGTATAACAGATCATCTGGTGTTGGTACAGGCATTTAAACAGAATGCATTAGGTGGAGTTAGAAATATATATCTGAATATAGGCTGGACATTCCCGTCATTCAATGATGAACTGATAGCGGAATTGACAACATTTCTCGATGCTGGTGGGCGATTATTTGTTGCCGGTCAGGATATTGGATGGGATGTCTGGGATGTGGATGGCTATGGCACACCTGCACAAAAGACCTTCTACACTAATTATATGGGGGCGAATTATATTGATGATATAGCTACAGTACCCAACGATTCAATGGTGTTTAATTCTGGCGATGCTATATTTGGAACTACTGGCAACTCTGATATTTTAAAATATTATGGGACCAGCCCATACTATCCAGATCAGATTGAACCGCTTGTTGGTGCTCAGACCATCTATTACTACAATAGCGACACCAACAATATAGGAGGTGTTCGCCACGAGAGCGGTTTGTTTAGGGTGGTGTACTTAGGCGTGGGCTTGGAAATGGTTGGAGATGTCAATATTAGGAATGAGATAATAAAAACTTCATATGACTGGTTTTGGGATGGTGTAATTTCCGCACCTGAATGGAATGCTTCAGAATCAACAGTAAAGGTCTTTCCAAATCCCTTCGGTACTTCAACAAATGTCATGTTCAACTTAAAAGAACGAACCGAGCTGATAATTTCGTTGCATGATATTACTGGCCGGCAGGTATACCAGGTAAATAAAGGTATTGTGAATAAAGGGCGGCATATAGAAGCAATTGACGGTTCAGGTTTTCCTGCTGGTGTTTATTTTCTTCGGCTAGCTATGCCTGATGGTGTAATGAATGAAAAGGTCATTGTAACACGGTAAAGGCGAAAGGAAGCTTTGCAAAGGGTATTGGTCTACCGAGAAGTGGGGTGTAACTAATGCCGATTGCACTTTGATTTCAATCCACTCTACTGCCAATTGATGCAACACATATCAATGCTATATAGAGTGATTTTTCATTCGATATTATTGAGATGCAAATATGGTTTTTGCTTCTTAAATACAATGTCATAATAATGTAATATTTTCGCAACTTCATAGCTTAGGATAAATAGTATTAAACATGACAGTTAGAATTTTAATATTGGCGCTGATGGTGTCCTCAATAGCGGTGGGGCAGGAAAGTGATTCAGCCGTTGCAAGAAAGATATTTACAGAGGCGCTTACCAAGGGACAGAGCTACGAGATGCTCGAGTACCTATGTACAAGAATAGGGAGCAGGCTGAGTGGATCGCCTCAGGCGGCGGCCGCGGTAGAATGGAGTAAGCAACAGATGGAGAAGTACGGTTTTGACAAGGTATCGCTGCAGGAAGTCATGGTGCCTCATTGGGTGCGCGGAGCATCGGAATATGCGGTCATTGTTAATTCTAAGGCAATT
The DNA here is from genome assembly GCA_012966015.1 of Flavobacteriales bacterium. GTDB lineage: Bacteria > Bacteroidota > Bacteroidia > NORP154 > NORP154 > NORP154. The sequence continues at coordinate 14,415 of DTRI01000264.1, forward strand.
GGAAGCAGGGAAGTTCCAGTATTGGCATTAGGTGGCTCTGTAGCAACTCCTCCCGGAGGAATCACCGCTAATGTTGTAGAGGTGCAAAATTTTGAAGAGCTCGAGAAGCTGGGTAAGAAGGCAATTCAGGGGAAAATCGTTTTTTACAACCGCCCATTGGATCCAACTTTAATTAATACAGGTTCGGCATACGGCGGAGCGGTAGATCAGCGGCATGATGGGGCTAAATTTGCAGCTCGGTATGGAGCTGTTGCTGCAATAGTTCGCTCCATGACTACGTTGCACGATGATGTTCCACATACGGGAAGCATGGGATATGATTCAGTAGGTACCAAAATTCCCGCAGCTGCCATAAGTACCAATGCAGCAGATCTGCTCAGTTCTCTGCTAAAGGCTGATTCAGATGTGCAATTTCACCTGGAGCTACATTGTGAAACCTTGCCAGATATAAAATCATATAATGTTATTGGTGAGATAAAAGGAAGTGAGTTTCCCGATGAAATTGTTCTGGTGGGAGGTCATCTGGATTCCTGGGATGTAGGACATGGAGCCCATGATGATGGGGGCGGTTGCGTACAGTCTATCGAAGTGCTTCGTTTGTTCAAAGCGCTGGGGATAAAACCTAAGAGAACCTTGAGAGCCGTGATGTTTATGAATGAGGAGAATGGCATGAATGGTGCAAAAGAGTACGCTGCCCAGGCAAAAGCCAAAGGTGAGAAGCACATTGTGGCTATCGAATCGGACGCAGGTGTATTCACGCCCAGGGGTTTTGGTATTTATAGTGAGGGTGATGGATTGGCAAAGATTCAAAAATGGCGACCCATCTTTGAGGACTATAATGTTTACCAGATTGAGAAAGGATGGGGTGGCGCAGACATCAACAAATTAAAAGACCAGGGAACGGTTTTAGTTGGCTTTAGACCAGATACCCAACGTTATTTTGACTTGCACCACACCAACAGCGATACCTTTGACAAAGTTAACAAGCGCGAATTGGAATTAGGTGCAGCGACGATGGCAGTGTTGGTATATCTCTTATCAGAATACGGGCTTTAAGCTACTCTCGCAACCGCAGTTCCACATTTTCAATACTCTCTCGCGAGCCTACCACAGTAACAATATCGTTGAGTCTCAACCTGGTATATCCATGGGTAATCACGCTCTGGCCTCCTCTGGAAATTGCGAGTATCAGTATGTCTGATGGCAGTCGTAAATCGCGCAAGGAAATACCATGGATATTGGGGTTGTGTATTTCCAGGTCTACCGTATCCTGGCTCTCATCCATACCCAATAAAAGTGAGGCCGCTTGCGGTGAGCGTACGAGGTGGTCCATAAGACTTACAATCGCGGTGGACGGCTCTACTATCAAAGCGCCAAGCTTATGGAATCTGTCGAAGTTAGCCCGGTCGTTGAGCCTGATGACCAAATCCTTTGTTCCAAAATGTTCATAGGCAATTTCACATATTTCATAGTTCTCCTTGTCAGAGAGCATGGCAATGATTGCTTCAGCACTGTCAGCGCCAATCCTCTTCATCTCATCTATGTTCAAAGCTGATATGGGCCTGATATCCACATCCAGCTCATCTTCTTCAATAATCCCCTTTCTCGAGGCGATTACCACCTCCCATCCATGGTCCTTTAATTGCCTGGCCAATGCGAATGATTGACCTTCCAGTCCGAAGATCACCGCGTTTCTGGCGCCATCAAAATCTGGCACTTGTGCCTTAATATGACTTTCGCCAATCAGGGTTATCGACCATTTAAACAGGGCAGGACCTATTAATTGATTTAGTACAATAACCGCGATAATGATCGTAGCAAATTCTTCACCCCATCCGGCAAATGAGGTTGCCACCACGGTAGCCAAGCCCAAGCCCACTCCGGCTTGTGTAACATAGGGCATCCATGACACTCGTATAAATTTCCAGTTCTCTCCGCCAAGTGCACCTCCGGCGAGCGATCCAACTATTAAAGAGAATAACCTCACTCCAAATAGAAATAGTGCAACCGCCCATACCCTGGCCAGAATATCAATCGAAAGAGATGCTCCTGTAAGGGTAAAAAATATTACATATATAATAGGGCCGGTGTCGTTGAGTATTTTCAAGAATTCCGTCCGATGTTTGGTGTAGTTGGCCACAAAAAAGCTACCGATAATACAGGTTATCAGCGGTTCGATATATACTTCCATTCCTATAGCTTCATAGCTCCACTCCCTCCAAATAACATGATCAAAACCGTTTTGGCAACTGACCCGATTCTAACCGCGAGCACGACGGAAAGTATCTTGCCAAGAAGATATCCTGCCATAAGGGCGATAATAAGTTCAAAGAATAGAAGCAGGATAAAATTCTGATCAAAGCTGACACCATGTACCAAGGCTTGGGCAATGGAAAAACTCACGGCGAAAAGAATGATGACCAGAAAGTCTATCAAGACAGTTACACCTAAAGCAGTTTGGGTGAAAGGCCCCTTGGCACGCATCTCATTGATAACGGCAATGGCAGAGGCAGGAGACCGGGCAACAAAAATCGTCCCGGCAAGTATGGAAACAGATATTTTAATGTTCATGTCCATATTCTGCATAAATGGAATTCTGTCGGACAGATAGTATATGGCAACTGAACTACTTAGGAAGGTTACGGCCAATTGTCCAACCGTCATCCAGGTAATACTCCTGAATCTGTTGCGCAGCTCTTTCAGATATAATTCTGCTGCCGCTGCAAACGCAATGAATGCGAGGGCAAACTCATTCACAAAAAAGAGTTTTTCAGGAGCTGTGTCGGGAATTAGCTTAAGCGCAAATGGGCCGGCAATTATTCCGGTTAATAGCAAGCCGGTGATCAGGGGAAGGTGAGTTTTGGTCAGCACTTTTGCGATTTGATTTGACGCGATAGCGATAACTATAAAACCTGCCAGGAAGATGAGTATCTCCTTGTATTCGAGCATATACCGTGTTGTTTTTACTGACCACTTTAGTAAGTGAGTATGTCCGAAAGATATGGATTTTTTGGGCAAACAAATTTTATGTGGTGGGTGAGGTTGGCGATCAGCTTTGGAATTTTAATAAGAAACATGCTTTAAATAATTTTTCACTGAGGCCTGCTAAACATTGTTAATAATTGATGGATCAAAAACACTTATATGCCAACGAAACATTATTATGTTCAGGCGAACTTCTTGTGATCAGAGATGAATATTATTTGACTACAGCGTTTATTAAATAAAATAAAGTTATAGATAGATTGACGACCCTAAAATTATTTTTGGTTGCAATTATGATTACCGAATAGGTTTTTCCCAGCAGACTAAAAATTGTCGTACAATGGAGAATTTGGCAATTTTGAAGAAAGCTGACCCCTGTGCATGAGGTGGTTCTGGTTTTGAATTCGACCAATGAATGCGTAATTTGTGGGATAATTCACAGTATTTTATATCTAAAAACAGAATATTTCCCAAATAAACAACGCAAAACCATGAATTCAAAAATCTATATTCTTTGCCTGTTGATCTGTACAACAAGTATTTCAATTTCAGTGTTTGCAGGTGGTGATGTAAAGACCAATGAAGGTGATATTGAAAAGACCTTTATCATCAACAATACTCGAATTGCCGACGAGACCTATCAAAAGGAGCTAAGAGAAACCAAAGGCTGGAAGCAATTCACAACGAAACACCCTGGTTGGCGCGTTGAGTTCAATGAAGAAAACAGGAAACCCCACAGAGCTTACGGAAAGTCAATTGCAACAAATGGCTCCACGTATGAGGCCTGTGCAGAGAATTTCATCGCTCAGGAATTGGGAGAATTCAATATACCTTTCGGTGACTTATATGTTACCGGAAAGAGTTTGTCCACCAAACATTGCTACATCAACTACGGGCAGCGTTATAATGGCGTTAAAGTTCTGTTTAGCAGAATGGTGGTAAAAATGACCAAAGATCGTCGCGTTATCATGTTTGGCGCAGATGTTTACGACGACATCAATATCAATATCAATCCTACATTGGGGCCCACTCAAGCTGCTGCTGCTGCAAAGGTTGGTATCGATGAAACTATCCTCTCTACAGAGGTGAATAAGGATTTATTCATTCTGCCAATTCCTGAATTTCGCAAATACAATTATAGATTGGTATATGAGGTAATGGTAGAAGCGATCGGAGGTGAAATACCTGCTTCTTACAGGACATGGGTAGACGCAGAGAATGGAGAGGTGCTCTACAGAGACAATCAAGTAAAATTTCATACACCACATCCTACAGCTCCTCCTCCGCCTCCTCCGGCTCCGATAGAGGTGGACATTACTGCTACTATCTATCCAACTTACTCATATAACCCCAGTGCAACCGGAGTATTGCCTAATATGAGGATAAGAATAAATAACGTCAACTATTACACCGATGCAGCTGGGCACCTTACTACTGCGATAAATACGGGCACCAACGGACAATTTTATCTCGATGGGTTATGGGCGGATGTAGAAACAAATAACCAAACACCGACATTCACAACAGCATTGATAGCCGGGGCCAATACGGAGACGTTTGACAGCGATGCCAACATCAAAGAACTCACAGCGTATTATCATGTAAATATTATCCATGATTTTGTCAAACAGGAAATACCCACATTCACGGGTATGGATTTCCAGCTTACCACGAATGTGGATGTTTCCGGAACTTGTAATGCCTTCTATAACGGGTCTTCTATCAACTTCTATGCGCCTGGTGGTGGGTGCCTATCCTATGCCACTGTTGCTGATGTAGTTTATCACGAATACGGACATGGAATCAATGATAATTTTTACCAGGATCAAGGATCATTTTTTAACAATGGCGCTATGGGTGAGGCTTATGGTGATGTATGGGCCTTTGCTATTACCCTGGACCCAATTCTAGGTAGGGGCGGAAATGATACGGATCCCAACGATTATATCAGAAGGTATGATATTAATCCGAAGGTATACCCTGAAGACATTGTTGGTGAAGTACACGCGGATGGTGAGATTCTCGCAGGGGCATGGTGGGATCTTTATCTTTTGATGGGCAACATGGATACAGTTATGTATCTCTTTGCCGAAGCGTACTATGGTGTTCAGGCGGTAGCTGCAAATGGAAATGAAGGACAGGCCTTTAGAGATGTATTGCTCGATGTGCTCGAGGCTGACGACGATGACGGGAATATCAATAATGGTACACCCAACGGCACAGCAATATGCGATGCTTTTGGACAGCATGGAATAACGATGGTGTCAAATGCTACCCTTAGTCATACGGAGCTGACCGCCGCGGTTACGGGATCTCCAATTACGATTAATACTACCCTGAACATTGGTTCGACCACTTATTTAGGTGGCGTGAAGCTGTTCTATAAAATAGAGAATGGTTCTTGGGTTACAGTAAATATGACGGATATTGGAAGCAATAACTATACTGCTGACATTCCAAGTCAGGCGGAGGGAACCATTGTTTCCTACTACATTGGAGTGGAGGACAACATTTGTGGTTATTTATCATCTGTTGTTCCCACTGGAGCATCGGCTACAGACCCTAATCTACCATATATGATCTTAGTCGGCTTTGACCTGGAGTCTACCAATGATTTTGATTTTAACAATTTTCCAGGATCATGGACCTATGGCTTTCCTATGCCTATTGATTCGGCTACTACAGGTATGTGGGCAGAAGAAGTGCCTGTGGGGATGATTATTGATGGGTATGACTTTGCGCCCACCACACAGCATACACCCGGAGGCTTTGTATGTGCAGTTACCCAGCTAAATACTTCCTCTACTGGATCTGCAGGCGAGTTCGATGTTGATGGAGGCAGATCGACCTTGCAGAGTCCGGTCATTGACATTACGGGACATTTAAATCCAGTTGTTAGTTATTACCGCTGGTTCAGTAACGATCCACCTACCTCTGCCAACCCTGGCAACGATCCCTGGTATGTTGAGGTAACGGATGATGGAAATACCTGGGTGCCTGTTGAGTTCACCTATGTTTCAGACAATAGCTGGAGACGCTTTGCATTCAGGGTTTCAGATTATGTAAACCAAACAGCCAACTTTCAAATGAAATTTATGGTTTCGGACAGCATTATTACTTCAATCGGACCTCCCGGATGTGGCACTTCGCCTTTTTGTGGTGGAAGCCTCGTAGAGGCAGCGCTTGATGATATCGAAATTTGGTCACAACAGATAGGCGGATTAACGGCCACCATAACAAGCACCACGAATATTACTTGTAATGGAAGTACAGATGGGCAGGCGACAGCGTCTGGGGTAGGTGGAACAAGTCCATATACTTTCGCATGGAATACGTCGCCGGTACAAAACACAGCGATAGCTACAGGGTTGGCTGCCGGAACCTATGAGTGTATTTTAACCGATGCAGGTGGGGGTGCTGACACCGTGAGTGTTACCATCACTGAGCCGGCGGCTATTGTGGTTACAACTGGGAGCACCATCGCAAATTGTGAAGCATCCATTGCTACTGCTACCGCATCATTAACAGGTGGTACCGGGCCTTTTACTTATGCATGGGATGATGCCATGTTACAATCAACTGCTGCTGCGATTAATTTAGGCGCAGGAACCTACGTGATATTGGTTACTGACGCAATGGGATGTACGGGAACAGCCACTGAAACTGTGACCTCTACACCCGCAGTTACAGCGGTAACAGCTTCCAATCCTCCCAGTTCTTGCGGCGCAACTGACGGGCAGGCCTCAGTATCTGCATCAGGCACCCCCCCTTATACTTACAGCTGGAGTACCACTCCCGTACAAACAAATTCTACGGCTAACAATCTGGCTGCCGGTTCTTATAGCGTGTTGGTTACTGACGGGAATGGATGTACAGTAACCGAACTTGAAGTATTGAGTGACCCTGGAGCTGGGACATTCTCTATATCGAGTTCAGCTAACATAGCCTGTTTTGGAGGCAATGAAGGATCTGCCACTGCAGATATTACCGGAACCGCCGGGCCTTATATCTACGCATGGGATGATCCGGGAACACAGACAAATGCCACAGCAACTGGTCTGGTTGCAGGTACCTATGTTGTTACGTTGGTTGATGGTGGAGGGTGCACCTATGCAGAGAGTGTAACCATTACACAGCCAACGGCAGCATTGAGTGTGGGCACTCCTGTTGTTACAGATGTAACGGTCTTCGGAGGAAATGATGGTAGTGCGGCAGTATTCCCAAGTGGAGGAACAACACCGTATACTTATACATGGAGCACAACGCCTGTTCAAAATACGGCTATTGCCAATGGTTTAAGCGCAGATACTTATACTATAGACCTCGCTGATGCCAATGGATGCACTTCGTCAGCAATAGTTACCGTTAATGAACCGGCAGGTGTAGGAATAAGTAGCACGGAAGATTTGGTCGGTATTTCTGTCTATCCAAATCCCAGCTCTTATGAATTCTTCATCGAAATATCCTTGAAGGATAGGTCAGACCTGCAAATTAGAATGACGAATACGGTTGGGCAGACAGTGTATAGCGAGCAGAAGTCTGGAATGCAGGCGGGAGAGCACAGATTGACAATCAATGCTTCCGAAATGGGGATAGGTATATACCTGTTAAGTATTACTGCGGGCGATAAGATTTACTACGAAAAGGTGGTCTTATCCAGATAAGTACAGTTTTTAGTACAAAAGGAAAAGTCAAAGAGCTATTAAGTATGGATAGTACTTGTTGCTTGTTTCTTGTTTCTCATTTAGCTGGAATGCTCATCAGAAGCTGATAAATTTATCTTGAACCCAGCTCTTTATTATTGTCTTTGGCTTTTGACTTTAGATTTTTTGACTTCTGACTATAGTGGTGTCAATGTTTATTGTAAATCTGGAAGCGTATATTCCCTTCCTGCATTTGCCTCTTTTAAAAAATCCATCAGCGGTTCAAAGTAATCGAGCATTGCCTTTGCGCTTAGCTCAGAGCCTGTGGTTTCCTTCAGCATTTTTCTCCAATCAGCAGTCGCACCTGGATACATTAGCGTATGCAAAAACGCTCCGATCTCCTTATTGCCATAATAATTGGTAGCATGAGGATCTTGCTTAAGAATGTTGTTGGAAATATGATCGTGAAACTGGAAAAGCAGTAGATAAGACAATGCGTAATCATAGTATTGCGCTGCGTCATTGTTGATGTGCGTCTTGGAAGCTGCATCGCAATACTCTTCTCCACGGTTCTCAGGTGGAACAATACCCTGATACATTTTCTTTAGCTCCCACCATCGTTTGTTGTATTCAGACTTTGGCAAGTCAGTCGCATAGAGGTCATGCTCAAAATGGGTCATCACACCGGCAGACCATGGAATGAAGACAATGTAGTTCATCGCATCCTTCAATAGAACTTGCATATTATCAGTTTCTACTCCTTCTGGCATAAGCCCTAGATTATCGAGAAATGGTTCTTGCATAGCGGCGAGCCCCATCAGGCTACCCAATGCCTCGTGGTAACCACGGTTGGCACCTTCACGCAGTATAGCTGGAACATCCGGATTGCTGTATAGTAGAAAATAATAGATGTGCCCTAATTCGTGGTGAGAGGTTTCATACCAGCTTGGATTTGCCTCTACACTCATCAAGCTGCGCACATCGTTGTTCAGGTCTAGATGCCACGCGGAAGCATGGTTGTTTTTTTTGTAATCTGCACCTTCTGGTAAAGGGTACAGGTCTGACTTTTCCCAAAAAACACTTGGCAATTCAGGCAATCCTATGCTTATATAAAAGCGTTCTCCCTGCTTTACTACCCACTCAGGGCTCTTGGTACCTATTATGCTGTCCAGATCCAGGCCTTCTACCGAAACGAGGCTTCCCCAATCCTGTCCCCACCTATTGGGCAGCCAGTGGGCGGGTAACATTTCAGGTACTTCTTCAGCACCATATTTTTTAGCATACGCATAGCGTGCATACGTGTGTAGCTCGCGATAGAGCGGCCACACCTCTTTCACCGCATTTTTCATTTGATCGGCTAGCTCTTTAGTTGTCATGCCGTAATCAGAAACCTGATAATTGAAATAATCATCATAACCCAGGGCCTGGACCGTCTGGTTTCTGAGGTTTCGTAAGTGCTCCAGCCCGTCTTTTAATGTCTTACCGACTTCCTTGCTAGCCCTCCATGCACTCAATCTTATAGCTAGGTCATTTTCTTCTGACAATATCTTATCAATTTCATTTGGGGTAACAGCCTCGCCGTCTATGGTGAACTCATATCCATACAACTTCTCGGTCTGCTCAGTCTCAGCTTTGATTCTCGCTTTCACAATTTCTGATACAGTTTCAGGATTGTTAGCTGCTTTGTAAAGAATACTGTTCAGCTGTTTCACCTGAAGAGCAGTCAGCTTGTCCTGTTGAGCTAGATATTTTTGAGCCATTTCAATGTTCGCTGCTCCTCCCGTAAACGTCGCCATGGCCTCGTTGGCTCTGCGTGTAGCTATACCGTTGGTAGAATCTCCTTCGATAATCTCGGTATTGGATTTCCATTCAGCCTTACTGGATGCATAATAAAGCTCCTGGTATTTCTTGTTATAAGTATCCAGGTATTGCTGGGCTTCCTCCTGGAAGTTTACAGGGGATTCGCAAGCGGTAAATCCAATTATTATCAATGCCAGGAATAATGATTTGTAAGCCGTCATAGTTATAAATTTCATGTTAAAAATTCTTGAGTACTCAATATATTACCTTCGTGAAGTAAAAATGAAGTGCAATGATAGGAAATCCCTGTTAAACAGGCGTCCTGTATTGTATACTAACCCAGTGCAACAAATGAAGTATTATCTAACTGAGCTTTCTGATATCATCAGGAACAGAAGATCTATTAAGCCGGAGCATTTCAATTCTAGGCCCATAGATAAGGAGACGCTTAGCGCTCTGCTCGAAAATGCGAAATGGGCACCGACTCACGGCCTTACACAACCCTGGCGATTCACTGTGTTTATCGGAGAAGGGTTGGCGGTGTTGTCAGATTTCCAGTGCGAAACTTACAAAGAGCTGGCGGGAAAAGATAAATACAACCAAAAGATTTACGATAAGCTGAAGGCACGTCCATATTTAGCGTCTGCGGTCATTGCCATTGGCATGAAGAGACAGGCATCGGGAAAAATTCCTGAAATTGAAGAGGTACAGGCTGTGGCATGTGCTGTTCAAAACATGTTCCTTACTGCCACCGCCATGGGCATTGCCGCCTATTGGACTACGGGAGGACTCACTTACAAAGATGAAATGAATACATTCCTGGGATTGGAGGAGGCGGATAAATGCCTGGGTTTGTTTTACCTGGGTAATTATGATGGTGAGATGCCAACCAGTAAGCGGAAGGAAGAAAATTATTTCGTGAAATGGGTCACCGGCTAGTGCTCCGTATCTTCAACGGGCGCATTCGTTAAAGCCATAAAGAGATAGACGTCTATCATGAAATGTGCGGCTATTGCTGATGTAAGGCCAACATAGTCATTCATGAAGCCAATTCCGGCAATTATCAGGCACATGAGAATTCCGTAAATTGATATTCGCCAGTTGAAGGGATTCATGTAACCGTGAAGCGCCACAAAAAGAATGGCGGTTAACCAAATTCCAAGGTAGGGCTGTATAGCGCCTCGAAAAAGTATTTCTTCTCCCGCGCCTGCACAAAAGGAAATAAAGACGATATCTATAAAGCGAAGGTTGAGTCTTTTAACCAGGTTTGAAAAGAATGTTAGCGTACTTTTCAGGATGGGTGTCTTTATTAGCTGCCATGCCAACCAGGCGGCCAGGTATCCATAGGCAAGCCCAATCATGATCTGCATGAATATTGAGTAATTTCCTGAGAAGATATTGAAGAACCGCCTGTCTTGAAATTGTTCTATAATAAGGCCTCCCAGCGATGTAAATCCCAGCAGTGTGAAGAGGCCAAGGAGAAAAAATGTCTTTCTGCTCAATGCTTAGTCTTTCTTTTTAAAGGGGTTGAAGAAGTTTAGATACAGAGATATATCGAACAAGCTGGAGTCCGTTGTGGATTTATAGGTTAAAAAAATCCCAATTGGAACGAATACTGCTGTAGCGAGCCACATGCCCTGGTATGGTTCAATTATACCTTCTCCCGCCATCTTTTCTCCTGTAATAGACAGTACATGGTAAATGAGAAAAAATATTACAGACATGACCACTGGCATTCCCAAGCCACCCTTCCGGATTATGGCTCCTAGCGGTGCTCCCACAAAAAACAAAATCAGGCATGCTATCGATATGGTGAATTTTCTGTGCCATTCTATCCGATGCCCGATAATTGAAAATTTCTTGTACTGTGCATCTTTCATAGAGACTGAAACATACGCTTTCACATTTCTGGCCTGGTTGGCTGCAGCGTTAAGGATGAATAAGTCCTCCTTCTCATTTCGTGAGAATGGAACAGCTGTACCTTCTTTATTATCTAGATATCCAGCTATCAGCGTTTCAGAAGAGCTATCCATACTATCTTTGAGTTGTTCAGGATGTTTCCCGTAAAAATATCTGGCACCAACACCGGCATATACCATTTGTTGCCTCTCTTTCATGTTCTTAATAATGGTGTCCTCAGCGGCGGCCAATTGAGATAGATTGAGCATTTGTTCGTGATCCTTAAACAATTCTTCATCCGTTCTTTGTAAGCTAAAAGAATTGAGATCAAACCGAATGGTTTGCTCATCGAAGCGCAGGCGCCGAAGGAGCATGTTCGTATTGTTTTTAATGGGGTAGGGGTCCATGTTATCATAGCTGTGCCCATCGTATAAGGTGAGGATTAGCGACCTTTCATCTTCAGTCATTTTCATTTCTCCTCTCTTGGCGGTGATCAGCTTGCTACTTCCCATTCTGGCCGTATGATCGTGAATGATAATGTCTTCCAGGGTATGCGTCTCACTGTCTTTGCTCTTCACCTTGATGCTATAACCCTCAATTCCGTTATAATATACACCCGCTTTAATATTGAGCGCAGGCTTTTGCTGTGTTACATCCCAAAGCAGGGCGCCCATTTTTAAATTGGCTACTGGGAGTACAACGTTTGAGAAATAGAACGCCAAGGCACTTATTATTATGGAAGTAATAATTAATGGCCTCATGATCCTCTGCAGCGATAAGCCTGACGCCTTCAGCGCCACCAATTCATAGTTCTCACCTAAGTTTCCGAAGGTCATAATCGAGGACAGTAGAATCGCCAAAGGCAATGCCATGGGCACCAGGCTGGCGGAGGTGTAGAGCATTAGCTCGGCGATTATATACCACTCCAAACCCTTTCCTACCAGGTCGTCGATATACTTCCATAAAAACTGCATTAACAGGATGAAGAGTACCACAAAAAAGGTGAGAATAAAGGGGAGGATGTATGATTTAACGATGAAGAGGTGCAGCTTTTTCATTCAAACAAATGTACCTTTTACAAGGATAAATGAACATACTAAACGAATGGAGCAGAATTAAATTTTATGAGCAAACAAATTGAAAGTTACGCTGGGGATGAAAGCCTGTTGTTTTAGGAACCCAGGATATGCATAAGGGCATTCACCTGGCTATTCCAGAGAAGCTTGGCTTCTTCCATTTCATCTTCTGTGGCAAAGTCAGTAACGATAAGGGCTACTTCTGAGGTAAGGTCATCCACTACCAATCTGAATTCAAAATACACATCCTCTGTATCTTCCAACCATTTAAAACGGATGTGTTTACCAGCCTTCTCCCTGAGAATCTTGGCATCCTGGCCAGTACCCTCCCACACAAAAGTAAATACCTTGTTCTGGATATTAACGTCGTCTGCGAACCACTGCGCCAATCCATCAGCAGTGCTCAACCTGGTATACAATACCCTGGGTGAGCTCTTAATGATGTATTCTAACTCGTATTTGATTCTTTCCGACATCTATCTGATAAGAAATTGTCTTAGATATGGCAATATAGCAAAATATTCCGCAACGAACATTAATCTGCAAATATTAAATGCAGTATATTTGCGCTTCATTTTTCGGGATGAAACCTATCCTGAAACGTGTTAGAATACAAATGAAAATTACGAGGTAGCTCAGGTGGTTACCCGCCCGTACCGAACGGTACGTTCGGGCGGGGAGCGCAGAGCCCGAAATGAAAGTATTGAAGTTAATGTTGCATGGTGTAATAATAATGGCGAGGTAGCTCAGGCGGTTAGAGCGCAGGATTCATAACCCTGAGGTCGGCGGTTCAATTCCGCCTCTCGCTACAAAAAAGGCTCCGAAAAGTGGGGCCTTTTTTAATAGCATCCCCCACAT
>DTRI01000265.1:0-7561 GCA_012966015.1 Flavobacteriales bacterium
CAAACCACTGCCACTGCAAACACCCTTTATGCAGACACCTTTCAAGTGGTTATAACGGATGGTTTTGGCTGCATGGATTCTGTTTCTGTTACCCTCACGGAGCCCGCTGCATTTTTGCCGGTAATTTCAACCACTGACCTTCAGTGCAATGGCGATTCAAGTGGCGTGGTCAGTGTAACTCTTTCTGGTGGAGTCGGCCCTTCCACTTATCTGTGGGATGACGCTGCCAATCAAACCAATGCCTCTGCAACGGGCCTTATTGGAGGTACCTATATGGTTCTGATCACCGATTCCACAGGTTGCATGGATTCAGCGTCTGGCACAGTCATAGAGCCAGGTGCATTGAGCTTGAGTATTGCCAATAATATTCCGGTAACGTGTAATGCTGATTCATCTGCAAGCGCTGCGGCGGTAATCGTAGGTGGGACTTCTCCCTTCACTTATTTGTGGGATGATATTATGGTGCAAACAGATTCTATTGCCTTGAATCTTGCCTCTGGTAATTATACGCTTGCTGTCACCGATTCAAACGGATGCACATTTTCGGCAACCACTTCCATCGGCTTTTACGTAACAGCTAGCGGTGTTAGCCCAATATGTGGTGGCATTTGTGATGGTAGCGCCACCGCAACAACCACTGGGGGCGCTTCTCCAATGGCTTATGCATGGAACGATCCACAAAACCAGAGCGATTCAAATGCGACCAGCTTATGCGGTGGAAACACCTTCACGGTAACAGTTACCGAGGCCGGTGGTTGTACTGGCGTGGATAGTGTAAGTTTAACCGGAAACACCGTATTGAACTTATCAATAAATATTAAAGACGTGACCTGTTTCAATAACAACAACGGGGAAGCCCTGGCAATTGTATCAGGAGGCAGTCCTCCTTATACGTATTTATGGCCGGCGAGTGGAATAACGCTCAATCAAATAACTGGCCAAGGACCAGGCACATACACCTTAATTCTTACTGACAACGGTGGATGTGTCAAAACAACAACAGCTACTATCGTCGAGCCAGCTGCTTTGGCTGTTAGCTCTACTGTTGTGTCAACCAGCTGTAATACCAGCGGAGATGGCCAAATAAGCCTGGTCGTAAGTGGCGGAACGGCGCCATATTATTATACCTGGGATGATCCAAATACTTCTACCTCTAAGGATGTAACCGACCTGTTTACAGGTGATTATGTGGTGAATATTGTCGATACGAATAACTGTCCTTTGGATGACACAATAACTGTAACTGCACCGAATGGTTTGGCCCTTACAGGAAGCTTCACGACTGATACCGGAAACAATAGTGGAGCTGCATGGGTTGTTGTAAGTGGAGGAACATCACCTTACTCATATGCCTGGTCTGTTACCAGCAGCACCAATGATACGCTCTACTCTCTATCAATGGGGTCGTATACCGTTACTGTAACTGATGACAATAGCTGTAGCTCAATACTCACGATTAATGTAAGCGATGTTGAAAATCCAATGTTTCAGGCGACCTATGAAGGCACTTTGGATGACTTCGGAAGAAGCATGGACGAAGTCACTGGAGGTGGCTTTATAATAACTGGTTTCACTTCGAGCTTTGGTGAAGGCGGCACGGATGTATATCTGGTAAGAACCGATGCTAATGGTAACTACATGTGGTCAAAAACTTACGGTGGTTCTGCTAATGATGAAGGAAATTCCGTAATTGAAACTTCTGATGGTGGCTTTATAATTGCCGGGTACACCATGAGTTTTGGAGCAGGTGAAAGTGATATATACGTGATAAAAACAAATTCTTCGGGCGACACTACCTGGACCATGGCATACGGAGGCCTGTCAGATGACAGAGGATTTTCAATAAGTGAGCTGTCTGGTGGAGGGTATGTTATTGCCGGTGGAACGAACAGCTATGGAGTTGGTGAAACAGACGTTTACCTTATGGAAATTGACGCCAACGGAGCATTACAGTGGACCAAGACATACGGAGGAGCCGGTTTTGATTATGGATATTCCGTACAGCAGACCACGGATAATGGATTTGTCATAGCAGGTTATACATATAGTTTTGGCGCAGGAGATGCCAACGCATATTTGATTAAAACAGACAACCTTGGTGCCCTAACCTGGGCATGGGCCTTCGGTGGAAATGCGGATGACGAGCTGAATTCAGTGCGCCAAACATCCGATGGGGGCTACATCGTAGCTGGCTACTCAAAGAGTTTCGGAAACGGAAAGGAAGATGTATTTGTGGTAAAAACAGATAATGCTGGCGTACAAACCTGGTCAAAAACTTTTGGTGATAGCGACATTGATATTGCCAGATCTGTAGCTGAATCTTCAGCTGGCGGTTATGTTATTGCGGGCTCATCGAAAAGTTTTGGGAGTTTAAGCGAGAAAGTATACCTTATAAAGATCGATGCCAATGGAGATGAAGAATGGGCCAAAACTTATGGGGGCGCCTTCCATGATCGAGGATGGGACGTAATCCAAACTGCTGATCAAGGTTATGCAATTGCTGGAAATGCAACGAGCTTTGCTGAGAGTGTTACTGCAGGTCCCAGGGAGTTTTATCTCATAAAAACGGATTATCTCGGAAGGTCTAATTGTAACCAAAACATTATCACCTCAACCGTCCTTGACACCTCAGCATTATACAGTACGTTTGTAATAACGCCCGGTGTTGGTGGCGGTGGCCTTTCAACAAACACCATAGCCACGGCAAACCCTACTGCAGGTGGAAGCCTCTGCTTTAAAACAACCGGCATTGGTGATGGAAAAAGAAACATCACGAAACAAGGTGACTTGATTGTGTATCCAAATCCCAATAACGGTAAATTCAGCGTATCAATAATGATGGACCTCAGGGATAAGGACGCATCGTTGAGGGTGTTTGACATCAAAGGAGTTGTTGTATACAGCGATACTGATCTGGGAACAGGCAATGTTGCAAAACAAATTGAGCTGGATAATATAGACAACGGAATGTACTTCGTACAGCTAATTTCCAAGGACGGATCCATAACAAAAAAGATCATCTGTCAATAGTGCCGGCGTAATATCGGCAACAATTTTCAAGCCTGTTTCGTGTACATTTTGTGACGGCTACCCCGTCAATTTCACAGACTTTCCTGAGTAGGTATAAACATTTAGACGTTAATAAGTTTCCTCTTCGCAATTCCTCGCACCTTCATTTTTATCGAAATTCGAATTTTATAGTTGAAACTTATCTGAAGATTTGGCGTTCTAACTATATAGGCAGTTGAACAGATTTGTTAATTAAATAGATTGGTAATGCAGCGGAAAACTGACTTTCACAATATCCTATTGTTCTCACTTATTTTTTCGGTAACGATGCTCGTATCGAGTCGAACTTTTGCTGCTCCGAACTCAACAGACTCTGCAGGGACTGACTCCATCGTCAGTTTGGAAATACCAAAAGACACTATCCTAAAACCCATTGCGGTGGCCGCTCCCAGCATCAGCACAATCGATTCCTGTGAAACCGAGAAACCAGAACCTGCTGAATCCAATGCTGATGCCGCTACCTTGTTGGTTTCAGATCAAAAGGATATGCTACTCTCCAGCGATTTCGACTCCTCATATAAATTTGAGTTTGTTGAGGATGATAAATTCCTGGCCGCTATTGACAGCCTCATTGGACAGGAGTATTTTCAATATAGCTGTTTTGAATCAGATGCTTCGGTGCTCAACTCTTATGACTTTTGTCCGGACTTAGTGCCACTGTACAACCCATCTGATTATAGTGCCAGGCTTAAATATCTGGACGCTGGCACTCCTTTCAATCTGATATACAACAAACCTGTGCACAACTTTATCCAATTATATGCGGTAAAAAGACGAGAGCAGGTGTCGCGAATGCTCGGATTGGCAGAGCTGTATTTCCCAATGTTTGAAGAGTTCCTGGACTTATATGGATTACCCGCAGAGCTTAAATACCTGGCAATCGTGGAATCTGCATTAAAGCCGAATGTAAGATCAAGGGCTGGAGCCAAGGGCTTGTGGCAATTTATGTATCGTACCGGCAAGCTGTACGGGCTCTCAACTACAAGCTATATAGACGACCGCTGCGACCCTTACAAATCAACAGAAGCTGCTTGCAAATACCTCAAATACTTACACGGCTTGTACGATGACTGGGACCTTGCGCTTGCAGCTTATAACAGCGGCCCTGGCAGGGTGAACAGGGCAATACGCCGGTCTGGAGGAAAAAGGAATTATTGGGAGCTGTGGCGATATCTTCCCAGGGAGACACGTGGTTATGTCCCTGCATTCATCGCTGTGAATTACATTATGGAATACGCTACGGAGCACAACATCTACCCTACACCACCGCGGTTTTTCGATTACCAGCACGATACTGTGGTTGTACATAGGAGAGTTGAATTTGATGCGCTAACCGAAGTGCTGAATGTTTCACTGGAAGACTTGCGCTATCTGAACCCTATCTATAAAAGGGACATCATTCCTGGGATAGAAGGTGAATCTTATGTGCTGGCATTACCTATTGAAAAAATAGGAGATTTCATAAACAACCAGGAAGCAATTTATAACTATCTGTTGCCAACCCCTCCAAAAGAAGGCCCCACCATTCCATTGCAAGCTGCAAAACAGACAGCATCATCCAACAAAACGAGAATAATACATGTAGTTAAGAGTGGCGAAGTGTTGGGCCTCATTTCAGAAAAATATAAAGTTGGGCTGAGCCAGATAAAGGACTGGAACAATTTACATAGCTCGAGAATAAACGTGGGTCAAAGACTTATCGTGTATTCAAATGTTAAGAGCACCGTTCGCAAAAAAGTGGCCACCCAGCCGGAACCTCAGAACAAGAAAAACACCAGTGGTAAGTTCCTATACCACACCATACAATCTGGTGACACACTGTGGGACATTGCAAAGCTGTATGACGGAGTTTCAATAAAACAGTTGAAACAGCTGAACCAGATAAGCAATGATAAAAAACTCAAGCCCGGGACCAGAATTCGCATCTCACCTATCTCCAGCTAATTTCTGGCGCGCATTTTGTTTCTTTACCGATTATTAGCCCACCAACTTCATTGGGATATATATGGTCTTGATCGTTAGGTTCTGTTTAATCATATTTCTTTTCACTATCATCTCATGTGGCACGGAAAATAGCCGCATGCTACCAACTTCCACGGGTAAAGCCGGAGAGATTATAGTTGTTATTGCCCAAAACCACTGGGAATCTAAACCCGGCGACGCTATAAGAAAGGTGTTGGCTCAACCATATGCGGCACTACCACAGGAGGAACCGCTCTTTGATGTGGTAAACGTTAAAAAAGCCGGTTTTAAGGGCATATTGACACGCCACAGAAACATTCTAATCCTGGAAATTGGTAGTTCAACGCCAGAATCAATGATAATGAAGAAAGATGTTTGGGCCAACGGTCAAATTGCGGTTACGTTGTCAGCAGCCAACGGAAGCGATGCGGCCAAACTCATTTTATCAAAAAGCGCAAAGCTAATTTCGCATTTTACGGATGCCGAACGCTACAGGCTCATGAAGGGATACTCAAAAATTAAAAATAAAAAAGTGATCGATGAAATTGAAAAAAAGCTTCAGGTAAGACTATCAATACCCAAGGACTATAAAATCGCAACTGTGGCCAAGGAATTTATGTGGATCAGGAAAGAAACACGAGAGACCAGCCAGGGGATCTTGATTTACGGCTACCCCTATATAGATAAGAAAGCATTTTCAATAGAGAACATAATTCACATACGCGATTCTGTAACCCATGCCAACGTGCCCGGTTCAAGAGCAGGTTCTTTTATGAAAGTTGTAAAAGAGTATCCACCTGTAGTTAGCGAAGTGGATTTTAACAACAATTATGCATTGGAAGTCCGTGGCCTCTGGGATGTGGAAGGTGATTTTATGGGCGGCCCTTACCTGAGCTATACCATGCTGGATGTTGAGGGCCAGAGAGTCTTTTGTGCGGAGGCGTATGTTTATGCTCCCAAATTCAACAAGCGGAATTACTTAAGACAATTGGAGGCGATCTTACTTACTCTGAAGTTTACTGAGAAGTAAGATCGTGCTTTTTGTTCTTTAATATTATTGGGTAATTCATCTCAACCGTTAGACGATGGTGAAACGATAGTTGGACGATTGTCTCGCGATTGTCTCTCAACGGTCTTACAATTGTTTTACCTTAAAGATTCGCCGCAAGCACACAGCTCTTTTTAAATTGCTTTATCTCACCATTCAATCCAAAGACCTCAAAATAAATTATGTAAATCCCTATTCTGGCCCGTTCATTTTCTTCGGTAATCCCATCCCAGGAATAGGTGCCTGAAGTGCCCAGCAGCTCATTCTGCAGAAGGCTTTTAATTAAACGGCCCTTCGCGTCATAGATAGTAATCGTGCCAACAAACCCTGCCGCATCTAATTCATAATTTATGTTCACAATATCCTTTACCCCATCATTGTCCGGCGAAAACAATTCAGGTTCAATTGTTACTGTTCCCGTTGATTCGCCCGGGGGATTGTATTGCGAGTTGAGATAGCCTGGAGTGGCAAAACCCACGGCTTCGGAGGCTGAATGCCAGTTGGTTAAATCATGGCTGGCCCTGTCAAAATCCAGCCGCTCCAATGAAACTCCGTTTATATCATTCAGCAATACAAAGTGCATTGCCTCATTATAGGTAATGCTGTCGGATACCTGTAACAAGTTATTGATCAGGACAACGGTGCCGTCTCCATTGTTATAGCCAGGCAGGGCATCCATTTGCAGGAACGTCTGCTCTACAGCTTCTGGATATTCATCCTTAATGTTCGAAGTATCCTTTGACAATACCACATAGTCGCCCGGAAATACGATATATGGTGTTGAGGTAATACTTTTTAAATTATCGATGGTATCGTTACCCGTATTCGCCAATTGCCAGCCATTCAGATCAATAAATCGTTGTGAATTATTGTATATCTCCACAAAATCTGAGCCGTCGTTGAAATAATTGGCCCTGGGGTTGAAAAGAATCTCGTTAATTATAATATCTCCTGGCTCGGCTTGCTCTGGCCTTGAAAATTGTGCTGAGTTCGGATTTCCGATTCCATTACCAACGCAATCCATTAAATTGCTAATTGATACCGTATAGATTACTCCTTGGGCAAGAGCAGTGCTCAGTGTTAGGGTAATGGTGTTCGGGCTAGCTTGGTTAGCGCTAAGTAGTGCCAGGCTATTGCTAAAGGAAAAAGTTGCAAGTGCTGCGCCCGCACTGTCCAGGCCCTCACTGAGCGTTAACAAAACGTTTAAGCTGTCTATGACGTCAGCTCTTAACAGTGTTGGGGATACATTATCGGGATTGTTACTCAAAACCGAATTCTCCTGCCCGGGCGTTCCGCCATTTGAAGAAACAGAACGTCGCCAATTAGTTTCCTGCCCGCATGGATTTGAGGCATCAATCATCTCCAATGAAGATCCATCTCCTTCGGTATTTCCATCCGCATACCAGCTATCTGAATAAACGATCTGGTGTATTATTTTTCCCGTTTCATCGTATAAGGTCAATTGTTCGCCCCCATTTGTCT
>DTRI01000265.1:7588-27671 GCA_012966015.1 Flavobacteriales bacterium
AAGCTGCAGAAGCATCGCACAAGATGATGTATCCTCCTGGTTCAAGAAGCACACTGCCCAAGACCTCAGACGAAGCCGCATCTGCAAACACCCACCCTGACAGATCGAAAACTCGCGCGCTGGCATTGTACAGCTCCACAAATTCAAACTCAGGCAAGCCAATAACAGGAGTGGGATCTACAAATATTTCACTGATTACCACATCGTAGATGACTGCGGATGACGAAATCAAAAATTGGGCGCTATCACTTGCGCTTATTACATTGCCCGGGCAATCTGAGACATTGCCTGCCTTTACAGAATATACAATTCCAGTATCTATGGCTGGGTTGAGCGTTAGCGTAACCGTTGTGAAATCTGGAGAGCTTACCGCAATACTTGTTACAGTGATGCCACCATTTAATGTGAAAATTCCGGATGCCAGACTGGCGCTATCCATTGCCTCACTGAATGTGAGAACAACTCCAGTAGGCGAAATTAATAATGCGCCCAATAAACTCGGAGAAAGTGTATCAGGCAGCGTATCATGAACAGAGTTAATTACGCCCGGGGTGCCTCCACTTAGGTCATTAGAAGCAATCCAATTATTAGCAGAGCTGCAGGGAGGATGGGATGGATTAATCTGTTCCAATGTCCAGCCACCATTTTCTTTTAGCGGATCGTTGTACCAAGTGTCATCGTAGGCCACTATATCCAAAACAGTTCCTACATCATCCATCAATGTTAGGCTGTCACCTACATTTGTTAGTGCTGTAAAAGAGGATATCCCGATCAAAGAACCATAAGGACTGTAACCAGCCGTATCAGCAACATCACAGAGGATCACATATTCATTCGGCAGCAGTAAATAAGTAGGTAGTGTCTTGCTGGTTGTGCTATTTATGAACTTCCATCCGTTGAGGTCAAATATTTTTGTGCTAGCATTGTAGAGCTCTACGAATTCCCCGGTGGGTAATGAAACAGAAGGTACCGGGTCCGCAAATATTTCATTGATAACCACATCCCCCGGTACGGCAATACCCGCTTGAAAGTAGGTGAATGGTACTGTTTCAGGCGTAGTTATGGCATTTGATAGTATGTCTGTAACATTGCTTACCGTTAAAATATTGGTAACTCCGTTTCCGAACTGCGTAGAGAATGTGAGGTGCAGCAAGGTAGAGTCCACCCCATCCCTGAGCGCTGCATTGGGATTACCGATTCCATTATTGGCCGAATAATTAGTAATTAATTGCGAGCTGGATAGTTCCACATATTCTGAAAAGACAACATCCAACGTTGTATCAGAGGTAGCTGAAACACTTATGATCGAAGGTGCCAAGGTATCACCAACCATAGGGCCCACATAAAAATCATCGAAATAATATTTTGTGCCGTTCGAGGAAGTGTGTCGGCAAAAGAGGCCGAAGAAAGCAGAACTGGTATATGTGTTATCCGTTCCTGCTCCTTCTAGCGTAAAATTTGTACCACCCGTCAAATCTGAATGGAGCTCCCAGTTGCCCACTTTGTCTCTTGTAACCCTGATCCTTACCTCTGGACTCGACGCCACGTTGCCATCTACTCCGTCAATTACCAAGACTTCTGCGGTGCCATCCTGCCGGTAGAGGTCAATATCATCATTGCTCAGATTTTCACCTAACCTCAAAAAGTAACCATTTAATGGCCCTTCAAGATTTGCCTGGTCAGATACAAGATATACCTTTAAATAATTATTGTTGGATGGATCAAATTGCATCTTGACATAAAATTGCCATTCCGCACTATCAATGCTGCTATTAGCAGTAGATAAATACGCGGTATCCGTTGACGCCAGTCCATTTAACTGTAATTGGTTGCCGGTGTTAACCGTGAACTTTGAATCCTCCCCACTCCAAACCGGGTTGGTCGTAAAATCCCCATCTGTAAAATCATCATTTACCTGCGCAAACGAGAACAGCGGCAATAACAATAAAGACAACAGAATCCTGATCATATGCGAAGCACCTCTTCCCCAGAGGCTGTGTGAATTGTAAATATACTACTTTTGAATGGCTGCGAATATTAACGAATAACGAATTTGTACGAATTTACGAATTGGTCTTCTATCCTTCTTTAATGCAGCCATTCGTACATTCGCGACTCAAATGGGCAAGTGGCCAGTTGTCAGAAACTGTTTTGAATGCAACTGTCATGACTGTAAGTACGTAACCTTCCCAGAAGAGGTGGATTTAAGTTGAATTAATTATGAGCTATAAAGTAGCAGTTGTAGGGGCAACGGGGTTGGTAGGTACTACCATGATAAAAGTTTTGCAGGAGCGAAAATTCCCTGTTACGCAGCTGATTCCAGTCGCATCGGCACGGTCCATCGGCAAAAAAGTTGCGTTCAATTCAGAAGAGGTGGAAATCGTGACAGTTAAGTCTGCACTGGAAATGAAACCAGCTATTGCACTCTTCTCCGCCGGGGCCGCTGTAGCAAAGGAATCAGCCAGCCTTTTTGCGGAAATTGGATGTGTGGTAATTGATAACTCCTCCGCTTTTAGGATGGAGGAGGACCTAAAGTTGATTGTGCCCGAAATCAATGGTGATTCATTACAGCGTTCTGATAAGATCATCTCCAATCCTAATTGCTCGACCATCCAGCTGGTAATGATTTTGGCACCTTTGCATGCACAATACGGCATTAAGAGAGTGGTGATCTCTACCTATCAATCTGTTAGCGGCACTGGCTCCAAAGCTTTGTTGCAGCTCAACTATGAGCGACACGATGTAGAAGCCGAAAAGGCTTACCCCTACCCTATAGACAAGAATTGTTTGCCCCACTGCGATGATTTCACAGAAAATGGTTACACCAAAGAGGAGGTAAAGCTTGTCAATGAAACGCGAAAAATTCTCGGCGATTCCAGCTTGCGGATTACGGCAACTGCCGTTCGGGTTCCAGTGACCTCGGCACATTCTGAGTCTGTGAACATTGAGTTTTCGAAACCCTTCGATATCGATGAGGTTAGAAGCATTTTACACAGCACAGATGGCGTGATTGTATCTGATGATGTTGCAGCCAATGTTTATCCCATGCCCCTTGATGCGGAGGGCAAAGACGAAGTGTTTGTGGGGCGAATACGCAGGGATGAATCCAACGAAAACTCCCTCAATTGCTGGATTGTGGCGGATAACCTGCGAAAAGGTGCGGCTACCAATGCCGTTCAAATTGCCGAGAGGTTGGTTGAGAAAAATATCCTATAGTTGTCCGTAGTGGGAATAAATCAGTGATGGTCCGTAGTGACATACTACGGACAGGTACACTTAGACCGCCGCTTCGCTATCTTCTGCTGATATTCCTGCTTCTTCAACAACATCCTCTTCCTTTTCTTTTTCAAATGATGCGAAGAACCTCTTTTGAAAGATGATGATTAGTGTGATTCCTATTGTTATGGCCGAATCGGCAATGTTAAACACCGGCCTGAAGAAGATAAATGGGTCGCCTGCCCATGGAAAGGAATAAAATATAAAGTCCGGGCACCAGCCTGGTACTGAGTCTGGCATGGGGGGAAACCATTGCGGGACGTAGGTATCAATTACCGGAAAATAGAGCATGTCAACTACCCTGCCGTGCAAAAACTGCCCGTAGCCACCTCCATTGGGAAATACACTTGCTACCTGCAGGTAAGCGCTCTCACCAAAGATTAAACCGTAAAAAGCGCTATCGATGATGTTTCCCATAGCGCCCGCAAAGATCAAGGACACACAGATAATGAATCCCTTATCCAGGCCTTGTTTGATCATGGAGTACAGGTACCAGCCTATGACAGAAATGGCCGTAATTCGAAACAGGCTGAGCAGGAGTTTTCCCCATTCGCCCTCCAGCTCCAGGCCGAAGGCCATGCCGTTATTCTCGGTAAAATGTATGATAAACCAATCCCCCAGGATATGGTACTCCTGGCCCAGGAACATGTTGGATTTGATCCAGATTTTTAGTGCCTGATCTATGAAGAGAATCAGGAAAATAATAATCGCGGATCTTTTCAAATCAGTCTATAATGGTGAAATGATGGTAAGACGACAGGTAAACAATAGTGAAACAATGGCCTCTCAACTGTCTTGCAACTGTGTAGTTTACTGCGCCATTTTCGCCTCTATGCTCAATGTTGCATGCGGCACAGCTCTTAGCCTTTCTTTAGAGATAAGCTTTCCCGTTTGACGGCAAATGCCATACGTCCCATTTTGGATTCTTAGCAAGGCATTTTCCAGGTGTCCAATGAACTTTTTCTGCCTAACTGCCAGCTGTGCATTTTCCTCTTTGGAAAGAACCTCTGAGCCCTCTTCCAATACCTTGAAGGTAGGAGATGTGTCGTCTGTGCCGTGATTGCCCTGGCCAGAAATATTTCCTTTGAATGTCTCGTATTCTTCCTTGGCCTTCGCCAGCTTCTTCAGAATTAATTCTTTGAATTCTTTAAGCTCCTTAGCCGTATACTTTTTCTTTCGCGATGTAGGTGCTGTTTTTGTTTTTGTTGCTGCCATCTTGTTAAGTTTTTTAGCTTTTGGTTGCCTCTTTTGCCTTTGCTATGGCAACCAATGCAATTAGTTCATCATTAATTTCTAATTGATTTTCATCTTTTATTTGCTCCGAAATCTCTAAAGAAACCGCCAGCGTTTCCGCGCAAATGTAATTTAAATTATTTTGAATTGCCGAGTTTAATTTCTCATCGCTCCCTATCTGGAGAACTATCTTGTCTGTCACCTCAAATTTTTTCTCTTTTCTGAGGTTTTGAATTTTATTTACCAGATCTCTTGCGATTCCCTCCTCTCTTAGCTCAGCGGTGATATTGACGTCTAGTGCTACCGTTATTGCCCCTAAATTGCACACCAGCCAACCAGGAACATCTCCCGATGAGATTTCAACGTCTTCCAGATCAATAACAACCCTCTCGCCACCGATGGTAAGTTCATACGTATTTTCGGTTTCAAGGGTTTCAATATCTTCCTTTTTTAATTCAATCAGCTTTTGAGCTATTTCTTTCATGTGCTTGCCATACTTTGGCCCGAGCACCTTAAAATTTGGTTTGATTGTTTTTACAAAAATGTCGGAGGAGCCATCTATGTATTCAAGCTGTTTAATATTCAACTCCGAGAGGATAAGGCCCTCCACAGCCTCCAGCTGCTTTCGAAACGACTCGTTTATAACAGGAATCATTATTTTACTCAGCGGCTGCCTCACCTTAATTCCCTCTTTTTTTCTTAGTGATAACACCATAGATGATACATCCTGTGCAATTTGCATTCTGCTCTCCAGCTCTTTGTCTATAACATCCTTATTTATCTCAGGGAAATCTGATAAGTGTACAGAGCTTTGTGCCACATCATCATTCGACGCCGATAAATCTATGTATAGCTTGTCCATGAAAAACGGTGCAATGGGCGCTGCTAGCTGGGCCACTGAGGCCAGGCAATAATACAGTGTTTGATATGCCGCAACTTTATCCTCAGAATAATCGCCTTTCCAAAACCTTCTTCTGCACAATCTAACATACCAGTTGCTCAGGTGATTGTCGACAAAATTTTGGATGGCCCTGCCCGCTCTTGTTGGTTCGTAATCTTCATAAAATGATTCAACATCCTGAATCAATGAGTTTAATCTTGAGAGTATCCAGCGATCTATCTCCGGTCTTTTATGAATGGGGATTTGTTCCTCCTGATTTGTAAAACAATCTATATTGGCATAGAGAGCAAAAAACGCGTAAGAGTTGTACAGGGTTCCGAAGAATTTTCTCCTGGCTTCTTCAATTCCCACGCGATCGAATTTCAAATTATCCCAAGGCTGCGCGTTGGTGATCATATACCATCGGGTAGCATCAGGTCCGTATTGTTTGAGAATCTCAAAAGGATCGGCTGCGTTACCCAGTCGCTTGCTCATCTTCAGCCCCTCCTTATCCAATACGAGTCCGTTGCTAATCACATTCTTATACGCGACTGAATCAAAGCACATGGTTGCGATGGCGTGCAGCGTGTAAAACCATCCTCGCGTCTGGTCAACCCCTTCCGCAATATAATCCGCTGGGAATGCCTTTCCCTCATCTATATCTTCCTTATTCTCAAATGGGTAATGTACCTGCGCATAAGGCATTGAGCCGCTATCGAACCAAACGTCGATTAGGTCTGTTTCACGATGCATGTGCTCACCGGAATTGGAAACCAAAACAATCTCATCTACGAAAGGGCGGTGTAAATCAAAGGTGTTGTAGTTCCCGGCCGAAAAATCATTGGGAACAAAGTCTGAGAGGGGGCTTTCTTTCATTGCGCCGGCTTTAACCGCTTTCTCGCATTCCAACTTAAATTGCTCTACCGACTCAATGCATATTTCTTCCTTGCCGTCTTCGGTTCGCCAAATTGGTAACGGGATCCCCCAATATCGAGAGCGCGAGAGGTTCCAATCGTGTAGATTGCTGAGCCACTCACCAAAACGGCCCGTACCTGTTGAGGCGGGCTTCCAGTTGATGCTGTCATTTAGCTCGCTCATGCGCTCTTTGGCAGCTGAGGCTTTTACAAACCAGCTATCAAGTGGGTAATAAAGTATAGGCTTATCTGTACGCCAGCAATGCGGGTAGTTATGGGTGTACTTCTCGGTATGAAAACATTTATTCTCTTCCTTCAGCTTGATTACTATCTCTACATCCACCGACTTCTCAGGAGCCTGGCCATCATCATAATATTCATTCTTCACATATTTACCCGCCAATTCACCCATTTGTTTTACAAAACGCCCCTGTAAATCGACCAGCGGAGCTGGATTGCCTTCATCATCAGGAAGCAGCATTGGTGGTACGCCGGCCTCCCTGGCAACAAACATGTCATCTGCACCGAAGGTTGGCGCGATATGCACAATTCCGGTGCCGTCCTCCGTAGTTACAAAGGAGCCGGAAATGACCTGAAAGGCGTTCTCCGGGTTGTCCATGGGCTGGACATATGGGAGAAGCTGCTCATAGCGCATGCCGACGAGATCAGAACCTAAAAACCCCACTGGCTCATCCAACATCTCTGCACCCTCCATAAGGCCTTCCAGCAAGGCTTGTGCACAAACGATATAAACTTCTGTGCCCGTGTATTTGTTGCGGGTAAGCACACGTACATATTTAATGTTTGGCCCCACGCAAAGCGCTGTGTTTGAGGGGAGGGTCCATGGCGTTGTTGTCCAGGCCAGAAAACAAACATCCTGATCACCCGCTCGGTTATCATAGAGTTTATTGGCAACGTCGTTATTGATAATTTTGAATTGAGCTACGCAAGTCTGGTCCTTTATATCTTTGTAACATCCGGGCAGGTTCAGCTCGTGAGAGCTCAGGCCCGTTCCCGCTTTCGGAGAGTATGGCTGCACGCTATATCCCTGATAGAGCAGCTTCTTTTTGTAGAGCTGGCCAAGGAGCCACCAAACACTTTCTATATATTTATTTTCATAGGTTATATACGGATTGTCCATATCCACCCAATAGCCCATTTTCTCGGTGACAGAGCTCCATTCAGCAGTGTATTTCATCACTGCCTCTTTACATTTTTGATTGTAGTCAGCTATGGAAATCTTTGCCCCAATATCTTCCTTTGTAATGCCCAGCTCCTTTTCTACCGCTAGTTCGACAGGCAATCCATGTGTATCCCATCCTCCCTTGCGTTTAACCACAAAACCCTTTAGTGTCTTATAGCGGCAGAATATGTCTTTTATGGCGCGCGCCATAACATGGTGTATGCCGGGCATTCCGTTCGCTGAGGGTGGGCCTTCATAAAAGGTAAAGCCCGGGCCGCCTTTCCTGTTTTCAATGCTGCTCTCGAATATCTTATGCTCTTCCCAATATTTGAGAATTTCATCTCCTATTTCAGGTAAGTTCAGATTCTTGTATTCAGGGTATTTCGCCACAATCCTTCTTTTTCGAACGGCTGCAAAGTTAATAAATTAAGCCTCCCCCCGAAGGGAATACCCATTTGAAATTATTTAAAAATATATTGTACGGGATCGGTACTGCAGTCTAGTCTAATCTATAAAAATCCAATTTGAAATCATCAACTATAAAGTTTTGGTGATCTTTATTCCACAGGTAGATGAGTAATTTATCATCCAGGGATTTTAGCTTAGGCAGGCCAAATGAGTAGTTATACGTTTGCCATGTACACATTGTGCTGCCGGGCTGATCATTTATTCGAAATGGGTAGTAGAATGCACTTTCATTTTTATTATTTAGAATGTTTATGACAAAAAGCACCTGTGAAGAGCTGTTCTCTTCCAGCTCGAGCCTTCTCATCGACGCTTCTACAAATATCTTCCTCGAATTATAAAATAACGAGTCGTTCTGTATAGTAAGGGTTGCACCAAACTCATTCTCCGAATACACACCATACTTTGTCCACTTTTGATCCGAATTGCACAAGTTTTTATCGCCCACTATGGTCCCTGTCCTCCATCGTGAATATTCTTTTTCAAAATCGTTGTTAGTCGAATAAATTAATTTCCTGGGCTTTTTGCTATAGGGTTGCATATCGATATTGCCACCAAAAATGTTGCTGTATGCATCCGAAGTTCTCAGAAAGACTTGCCAGTACCTTTCAAAATTCATGGCACTCTGATGAATAATACCGTTATAAATCTGGTAAGTCTGTATCATATTAAGAGAAAGACAAAGTAGCAATACAGTCACCACAAAGCCACGACCAAAACGATGGGTAATATTTTCTAATAATATGCCGAGCAACAACCCACAAACAATGTAATAATCTATGAATGGCCTCAGCCCAAAACTATCGCCATAATACCAGTTCCACCATGAGGAGATAATATAAGTTGCCAAAAGCAAAAAGGATAAAATACTATAGAATTGGAATCTGTTTTTTTTGAAAACAACTATTAGGCCCGCTAGAGATATAAGCGCTAGTGGTGTGTAAATAAACAAACCCTTCCTGTAGCTCAACAATACATTAAAAAATTGCGGGTCTGTGAAGTAGAAGCCCGAATCTGAGTAGGACCAAACAAAAAAGTTACCTGTTTGCACATACCAGGCCAGAAGCTGAATAAATCCGATTGAACAAAAGATCAATAATGAATAGAGCACATGGTGCCATCTTTTGAAGAAAAATGAAAAAAGTGCTGCTAATTCAGCTTTACTGCCAGCCAAAACTGGAATCATCATGATAACGATCCCATTCGATGGCCTGACCAGTATGATTAGCACAAATAAGAACAGCCGCGATGTACAAATATTTCTGATGGTGCTGTGTCAGTAATTTTTTAACTACAAGGGCAAAACAGGCTATAGCGCCGAAAGAATATACATGAGATATGCTACAGGCCATGACACCGTAATACAAGAGATTTGTTCCAAACAGAATTAACACTATTACAAGCGCTATGTTCTTATGTGAGATATTGAATAGGCGCAGCAATTTAATTGTGCAGAATAATCCGAGGAACAGGTAAAAAACAGCCGCTATCGCCACCATAAATTGAAATGGCGATGAATGCCCACTCAGCTCATAATCAAACAACCATGCCCCCGCGTAAGCAGCCGCAAAAAATGGAGAAATGAGCAGAGAAGCACCAATTAAATATCTGTCAACTTTTCTGTTATCAATCTCATTGATATAGGCTGCGTTACTAGGTAGGTCATGAAGATTCTTATCAATAAATACAGCCGGCAAATAGGTATAGTACCCCAGTCCATCCCCTCCTCCAATTACAGCGTATTTATTAAGTCCGTCATTACCGTCCCATCTGTAAATTTTCAGAAAAGCCAGGGCGATAATTAGGGATATAAATAATGCCACGTAGGATGCCCTCATTGATTTTATCTGTACAATCCTGTTTTTCAAATTGTCTTATAACTAGCTGCCGAAACAGCTTCTTGAAAGACCTGGTGGCTGGAACCGCTTACGCAACCGTGGCTATCACCTTCAGCTCTATGGCAATTGGCGTAGGCAGGCTGGAAATCTCAATTGTTGTACGGCAAGGCTGATTGTCTTTAAAGTATTCTGCATAGATTTTATTGTACTTTTTAAAGTCTCCTTTCATGTCTGTAAGAAAAACAGTCACGTCCACAATATTATCCCAGGATGAGCCGCTGGCTTCCAGCACATACCTAACGTTATTAAAAACGGCATGGCACTGCGCTTCAATATCATGGGCTGTCACATTTCCATCGGCATCCAATGTAACGCCAGGGATCTCAGCTGAACCTTTTTCTCTTGGGCCTACGCCAGACAGAAAGAGCAGATTGCCCACTTTTCTGGCATGGGGATACAAACCTACCGGGGCTGGTGCTTTGTCTGAATCGAATTTTTCACTCATAATTATTTATTACTCTCGCTTACAAATATATTTCTTCCTGCGCTTATTTAAAAACGCCTCAATATGGATTCTATTTGTGCCAGGTAGCTACCCCCAAATAAGTTTACATGAACCAATAGGGGGTACAGGTTGCATATATCCATTCTGGGCTCCCACCCTTTCTCCAGCTGGAAAGCTTTGTTATACGATATATAGAACCTCGAATCGAATCCTCCAAACAGCTTACTCATGGCCAGATCCATTTCCCTATGCCCGAAGTATACAGCGGTATCCATAATCACCGGATCGCCGGTTGCTGACACCATGTAATTGCCGCTCCAGAGGTCACCGTGCAGTAATGCCGGTGGTTCGTTCGGAAAAATATCATCTAATTTCTCGAATAAATTGTCAAATTTCCCGGTAAGGCGGGAATCCAGGTTCGCCAGGGTGAGCTGCGGGATAATTCGCTCATTGATAAAGAACTCTTTCCAGGTAGGATGTTGATGATTGCCCTGTTTCAGTGAACCAATGTAGTTGTCGTGATCCAATCCAAAGTTCGTCGCGCTTACCCGGTGAAGCTCAGCTAACCGGCTGCCAAAATTTTCCCAGTAATTATTGTTCATTGCGCCAGCGTCAATATATTCCAGCAATAAGAAAGAATAACCTCCAGCTTCGTCAGCTAAAATTACCTCTGGCACGTATACCGAGTTGCTGTCTCGCAACAAATTCAATCCTTTGGCTTCTGAATGAAACATGCCTGGAAATTGCGCAGCATCATTCCATTTTAAAAAGTAGGTGCCTACATTGGTTTTTAGCTTCAACGCATTGTTGATACATCCACCACCTATTGCGTTATCGGCGTGAATATGAACGTCACAACTGTGAATTTCGCTGAGCTTTTTGCAAACGATTGTGTCGAGTTGGGCGGGTATCATTGTTAATAACTATTGTTGAAAACTCCTGATTAGAATGAGTAAATGTACCGCTTTTGTAAAATAAATTTACCACCGATGTTTGGGGGGGTCAGCTGGCCAGAGCGCTTGTCTGGCAGGTGTGGAATTAACGGAATGCTCGAAATAACAGAACCAATACTGAAAAACACAACTATGATAATAACAGGGGCTATAGCTCAGCTGGCTAGAGTACTTGCCTGGCAGGCAAGGGGTCAGGGGTTCGAATCCCCTTAGCTCCACAAGGGCGGGAAATATCTGACAAACTGAAGGAGAACACTAATAATTCATTAAAAAGCACTACAATCACAAAATGGGTAAAGTAAAATCTATACTGGAAGCATTGGAAAAGACTCAAAAGACTTTTTCCGGATCATCAACAGATGAAATTGTTTCCATCAACGACCTCCGAGACAAGTCTGAACGCACAATATTGGGAGAGCAGGAAAAAATCGCCTTGACTAACTATGAGAATTACCGCATTAAGAAGCTCAATGAATCAGCAACCGAAGAGGATTTCCACGAAATGTACAAGCTGCTTCAGGTTCTCGCCAATATGAGCCCCTTCGAAGAATTTCTGAGTCCGAAGTACGAGGTTTAATTCACGCTGCCCTGGCCACTGGCGGCAGCTGCAGCGCGCTGCTTCAGATACTCATAAATGCTGAGATTCATCAGGATGAGTAACATGCCATAGAAAACATCCTCCAGGGGAATGGTTAGCATCCTTACGGAGATGTTTTCACTGTTGTTGTACCACACAACCTCCTCCTCGATTCCTGTACCCGTCAAGATGCCGTTGACCAATGAGAAGGGAATTAACAATACCAGGTAGGCCAGGTAAAACCTCCCCAGGTATTTCGATTTCAGCACAACCAGCTGAACCAATAAGAAGAGTGATAGGAATAAGCCGGTAGCAAATGTATAGGCTTGTTCACGATACATGAATACCTGAATAATTAAGAAGGCAATTAACGCTACTGTAATCTTATTGCCATACCTCGTCAACAAATCTCCCTTCATGAAGTAGTACAATGCTTCGTACCCAAAAACGCATGCGTAAGGAATACAGAAGAAGAACATGTATTCTTCTATGGGAAGCCCAAACAGATATACCCCCAGCAGGTGCATCTCATTAAAACCCCATATGCCCCATTGGGTGAAGAAGTAATCCCATACAAGAAAAGGTAATCCTGTAATGAATAACGCCGGGAACAAGAACTTCCAGCTTTTATAAAATTGAAGTTTTTTCTCGAAGCTAAATAGTAGTGGAATCGCGATAGCCCCTAAATTCACTAACAAGTAAGTCATTCCGAAGTGTCATTTTGTTTACCATGGTACTTCTTCGGAACATAAAGAAAACCAAAACACGCGCCATTTTCCTTTACCAGGCTTTTATGATGCACCTTATGGGCTCTTCTCAGCCCCTGTAAATACTTGTTTTTTGTAGACTTTAGCCATTTAACGCGTTGATGCACAAATACATCGTGCACGATAAAGTACCAGACTCCATATAATGCAATTCCAATTCCAATGTAGAACCGATAATCAAAGCCAGCCATAGCCCCAAACTGCATAAACAGCCAGCTTGGCACCGCAAAAATTAAGGCAAACACATCATTAATCTGAAATGGGCCCCTGCCAACTACGTGATGTGATTTGTGAATGAACCACAACGGACCGTGCATAATGTATTTATGCGAAAACCAGGCGACGCCTTCCATAAATGCGAAGGAAACCAGTACGAGCAGCAAATAAAAGATGTATGTCATTTTCTCGAATTCGATCTAATACTAAATTAAGTATTTCACAAGAGATTCAATTCAACAGCTCTTCAATCTTTTTTTTCTCTTTTGCTGTGGTGCAATCTGATTTGATCAAAAATGTTGCAATCGTTTTTTTTGTCTTCTCGTTGCTAACAGACGGCAGCTGTGAGATAAGAAGGACCTTATCCTCTTCTATATTTTCATTGTACATCAGAAATGACGGCAGGTTGACTTGCATGGTAATCCTTAAAAATCGCAATTCTGCATTAGCGCTATCCGCACGGATTGCATTTTCCAATAACTTCTTTCCATCATTAAAATAGCTCATCTTGCTAAATGGATTACCTGAATGTTTCGACATTAAAGCGTTAATGGAACCCTTATAGCCCATCATCAAAGGAGTTAGTTTTTTCTTCTCTGATTCAAATTTATCGTAAAGATCTTTGCATGTCTCTTCGTCATCTACCGCTTGTGGATAAACCAATCTAACCTCAGAGATAGTGATTTGCCCAAACAGATTGCTGCAGGACAATATTACGGCTCCGAGCAACATTAATGCTGGGAAAGGTCGCATTCTCATCAAATCATGTTGAGGCTGTGCCTGACGTAGGACTTTGCCAAAAGGAAAAACTTCTGTGAGTTGGAAATTCTCACCCTGCTCTGCAGAACATTTTCTGCAGGAAGCCGTTTTATTTTGTTGAACAACCTCTGATAATAGATATAAACCAGATACACCCCGAATCTAGCTCTCTTTGGCAATTTCAGCACACCTTCGAACCCTTCCTCAAACTCCCTCTCTATACTCTTCTCAATATTCCTCTTTGTTGTTTCATTAAATCCTGCATCACTTAGCTCGGGGAAATAATATCTTCCCAAATACTGAAAGTCGTGTTCGAAGTCGCGCATAAAGTTCACCTTCTGAAAAGCTGATCCCAGCTTCCTTGCACTCTGATTCAGTGCGTCATACAGCTCGTTATTGCCTTCACAAAAGACCTTTAAGCACATCAATCCCACCACCTCCGAAGAGCCATATAGGTAGTCTTTGAATTCATCGCTTTTGTAATTGGTCTTCTCCAGGTCCATCGCCATGCTTCTGTTAAAAGCATCGATGAGCTCCCTGTCAATTTCGTATTTATTAACCGTGTGCTGAAAGCTGTTGAGAATGGGATTCAAGCTTATACCATTTTGTATTGCCAGCTCAGTATCCTTTATAAACCCTTCCAGGAGCTCCTTCTTGTGATACTCGTGAAAGGAGTCGACAATCTCATCGGCGAACCTTACATAGCCATAAATTGAACGTATGGGATTAATATAATCATGGTGAAGCAATCTCACGCCCAACGAAAACGAGGTGCTATACTTGGATATAACCGCTTTGCTACACTGGTAAGATACCTGATCAAATAGATCCTTCATTTGTACTTCTTTGGCGTACATCATCTAACCTTCATTTCCTTTGCTGCCAGGTCTGCTGCTATCCGGCCCGATATAATAGCGGGGGGGATTCCAGGTCCTGGTACGGTCAATTGGCCCGCAAAATACAGATTTTTCAACTTTTTACTCTTGATTTTAGGTTTAAAAATTGAAGTCTGCATCAAGGTGTTGGCCAATCCGTATGCATTTCCTTTAAAAGAATTGTAATCTTTCATGAACTCTTTATGGGCATAGCTCCTTTTAAAAAGAATGTGTTTTGAAATATCTTCTCCCGTGTGCACTTCTAATCTTTCGAGCAACAGCTTCAGATATTTCTCGCGAATTTCTACTGTGTCGTCGAGGGCGACTGCCACTGGAATAAGCAAGTACAGTATGTCTTTTCCTTCGGGAGCTAAGGTGCTGTCTGTTACTGTGGGCCTGCAAACATAAAACAGGGGATTTTCAGGCCATTGAGGTCGATCATATATTTCTTCCGCGTGCTTTTGAAAATCAGCATCAAAAAATAAATTGTGATGCTGCAAATTATCGATCTTCTTATCCAGGGCAAGATGAAAAATAAGACATGAAGGTGCCAGCTTTCTCGACTCCCAATAAGCTTGGGAATAGGATGAATGCTCCGGCGCCAGTAGTTTCTGGTCCACATGCTGATAGTCTATCGTTGCAATAACAGCATCCTGCTCATAATCCACTCCATTAGCGGTTATTGAGCAAACGCTCCCAGCTGAAACATTAATTGACTCTATATTCTCATTGGTCTTGATGTTTACTCCATTCTTATGTGCCACAGACTTCATTGCTTGCGCTATTTTATGCATGCCGCCCACAGGATACCAGGTACCCAGGGCATAATCAGCGTGGCTCATCAGGCTGAAAAGCGCCGGTGTATTCTGTGGCTTAGCCCCCAGAAATAAAACATGAAATTCGATCAGCTGAATTAAATATGGGTGCTTAAAGTGCTTTTTGACGTAGCTGCTGAAAGGCTTGAGCATGTGCAGCTTGAAAATGGAAGACATCAACCGCCAATCTAAGAACTCCAATATTGACAGTCCTGGCTTAAAAGCAAATTTCTTTAGGCCTACCGTGTACTTGTACTCCGCTTCCCTCAGGTACTTTCGCAAGCTCGCACCAGCTCCCTTTTCCAGGCTTTCAAAAAGCCCGGCTATCTCATCTACCGAAGAAGGAATATCGATAAAATCATTCTTGCCGAAAAACACACGGTACGAGGGGTCGAGTCTTTGCAGCTCATAATGGTCAGCTGCGCTTCCCTCAAAAATTTGAAAAAAATCCTCAATAATGTCCGGCATCCAATACCAGGTGGGCCCCATATCAAAGGAAAATCCGTCTTTTTCAAACTTGCTGGCCCTGCCCCCTACCTCAGCATTCTTCTCGAACAGAGAAACATCAAATCCATTGAGGGCCATTATGCTCGCTGCCGACAGCCCTGCAATCCCCCCGCCTAAAACTGCAACTTTCTTGCTCATTGATCCGTAAATATATCAATATATGCACCCTGAAATAACGCATGCACCGAGAATTATCTACATTTGATTGTTCTTTACTTCATCTGATTAACCATCTAAAGTATCATGAAACCCTTTGCGCTGTTTCTTCTTGTCGGAATTCTTTATTGTTATGAATCTTCTGCTCAGCAGCAGGCGGCTTTGGACAATTTCAACTATGAGCGTGAGAAAATCGGAGGAAACAGCATGTTCGTTCTTGGAGGCTGGTCTGCTGCGAATATAATTATCAGTGGAGGGGCTTTGTTTAACACCAAAGGGGAAGCCTACTATTTTCACGAGATGAATGTGCTTTGGAATCTCATCAATCTAGGCATCGCAATTCCAGGATACCTCGGAACAAAAAAGCGCAGAAATAATATTTTGGATCCTTCTGAAACGATAAAAAAACAAATGGCCACTGAAAAGCTATATCTGATCAATGGTATCCTGGACGTCAGTTATATTTTTATGGGTTATTACTGTTACACCCTGGGCGATAAGTATACACTTGGTGCCAATATGTTACATGGATTCGGCCATTCTTTTATGCTGCAAGGCACATTTCTTTTGATTAATGATCTCTTTATTGCCATTATTCATGGTACACACCACAAGAAGAGGCTCGCTCCTATTCTTGAAAACTTGCGTTTTTCAGGAAATGGTGTTGGGCTGGTTATTCCTATAAAATAACCGTGGTAAGAGCGTTCTTTAAAAGCTGAAAACGAAGGAAGGCTTTACCATAAAGAGATAAATATCCTCCTTGCCATGGTAATTTAATCGCCATGAGAAGTCTATCCTGGCAATTTTAAATATATTTTCAATTCCAAATCCAGCCTCGTAGTAGGGTTCATCCATGCTGGACATGTTGTTGGGTAGTTCATAATTATCCTCTAAATAATTACCGCTAATTGTGCCATAATAGGTTTTTACAAATAGGAAAGACCTCAATTTCAAATTGCTCACCCATGGAATCCTGTTTAATAGCAGCCCATCAAAATGATGCTCATAGCTGAATGTATAGTATTGATCCGCAACAAACTCCAGGTAATTCATCAGGTTGAATGCATAGGCATCGTTAAGCACTATTTGATTGGCCAATGGTGTGTTCAGGTAAACAAAAGGCACCTCACCCCATATTTTGCCAAGCTCAACCCAGTAATTGGCATGTCCTATTTTGTTTAGCCTCACCTTTTGTTCTATTCGCACCCGCAGCTGCTGCATGTCAAATTCCCCATTAAGGAATCCTTTCAACCCCTGCTTGTAACTTATTGAAAGCACGGGTGCGTCGTGAATTCCGGCAACCTCCCCACCATCACCATATTCTGCAGAGATGCCTGGTTCTCCGATGGCCAGCTTCACCGACACGTCAAATCCACCCATGCTATAACTCGAAATGGAGTCTTGTTTGCCGGTATTGTCTGTTTCCACAAAAGCCATGTTCCCATAGGGCTCAACCGACTCGCTAAACCCGCTAACCCGCGTTGCCAGGCCTGTGAACCACTGCCTTTCGAAGTAAGCGCTGTATGAAGAGGTGAGCGTCCTCTTGTTTATCGGCGCCGTACGAATAAAGCTGGTAAGCACGTGGTCCAATTCAATTATATGGCTGCTCCTGCCCAATTGATTGATGTCGCTCTGCCCGCGAATTCCTATTTTATTGTATCGGTTTTGAGGCCCTTTAAATTTAAAATTGAGATGTCCGAAGTATTTGAATTTCTCATCGCCAAAACCATAGGCTCCGTAGCCAGCAAGATTCATGACATTGAAAAGCTCCTCAAATTTAAATCCCAGCTTGATCCTGGATTTCTCGGTATCATTATAGCTATAGAACGTGTAAATATCTCCTAGCTGCAGACTTTTTATTGGCATCCAACCGGTGACCAGTGTCTTCACAGTGTTTTTGAGCAGGATGAACTTAGGATGCGACTCCAAGCTGTCGATCATCGTGAACAGCTCCTTCTCTTTTTGCGTTAGCGGCTCAAGCCTGGCGCCAACCCAATAATCTTCGCTTCTCTTATCCGCGCTATCAGCCATCACAATATGATCTACTCCCGAATAAAACTGCTCTTCTTTGGGGTTGTTGATACTGTAATTGGTAAATAATGAGGTTTTCCTGCCAAAAAACCCCGTCAGCTCACTGGAGTTTTCTACCACGGTAAAATCAGCTAATACCTCACTGCCGGAGACCATCCAGTGTTTCCCATCTACCTGTGCGTACTTTTGCCGTACCCAATAATTTCTCACAAAATTCACATTCGCTTCTATGCTAAAGCTCAGATCGACTTGCTTGACCGCGTAGGAGGAGTCTTCTATCAGCATCTCCCCTGTAAATGCCAGGTCGCTTCTGTGCCTGGGTTTAAAAAATATCTTGTAGCACTGATGTCCGTCTACCATCAAGCTATCCACCAAATAGAAACGGTAATTTTTTTGGTAATTGTCGTTTAAGGGGCTGGGAAAGGACTTTTCCAGGATAACCACATAATTATCATACACATTGGGGTGCACATACATGTCCTCAATAAATTCCACGATCCTTGGCCCCTCTAATCCTTTGGCTCTGTTGCCAATGATATTCTCTTTAAATGCTGGCGGAGATTTTCTGAAATAGACTTCTGAGGTCTTTTCCGCCAAAAGAATAGGAAGGTAGGAAACGCCATCTTCAGTGGTGTCAACATTCTCCCAAATAAAATCGAAGGGCCTTAGAAACAGGTTGCGCTTGAGCTTCTCTGTAAAATGATTCAGGTCGAAGCGTATCTTATGGTATACATTATAGGCATACGCATCTCTTTTCTCAGGATTATTTTGCGGTTTATTGGCAATTGCCCTTCTGAGAATTTCCCACGCCGCATTTTCCCCTGGCCGAACCACAATTTCGGCGAGGTTATAATGCTTCGACGTGAGTTGAATATTAACAGTTTGCGCTGTTCCAGGTTCAACTTTTATGGACTTCCCTCCATATCCCATGCTGGAAAATATGACTGTGCCCACCTGCTTTTTCGTTTGAATGGAATAATGGCCTGCAGTGTCGCTCATGGAGCCAATTCCAATACCTTCAAATACCACACTTACAAATGGAATAGGATCACCCGTGGCCTTATCCGTAATCACACCGTTCACCTCTGTAACCTGAGCTTCGGAGATGAGCGAGAATATTAAACCCAAAAAGGTGAGCAAGCGCTTTGTCATACCCTACAAAACTATAACATTCGGATAATGCACTCTACCGGTTTCGTTTAATTCTTAAATTCGGCTGTGTAATCACAACATCTTGGACAAGAAATATATAAGGCTCGACTATTTCAGGTTTTCCCATCCCCTGGGCAATTCGTCCGCCAAACATTGGTTCCGCCTGCTTGTGGAGAACAGGTTTGATGTGCACATCTTCTTCCTTCCAAGAATTTTATTTGTAAGCCTCACCACATTATTTATCATCCCATTTCGTCTGCTCGAGGAAATCGTTTATGGGAGAAGGATTGAGAATGCAAAACCAAAGCCCCCACTATTTATACTGGGTCACCCCAGAAGTGGCACTACCTTTTTGCACTATGTATTAAGCAAGGATCCGGAGCTGGCTTTCTCTTCTACCTACGAGGTAATGACCCCTCATCAGTTCTTAACCATGGGCTGGTTGTGGAGATCTCTGTACAAGCTTGCCATGCCTTCCACACGGCCAATGGACAATTTGAAAATGGGAGCTGATCTGCCATTGGAAGAAGAGTTCGCCTTGTCATTGATGAGCAACGCCTCGATGATGAATGGTTTTTACTTTCCAAAAAGATGGCTGTTTTACCTTCGAAAATACGCGCTGTTCGAAAACGGCAGTGAGGCGGACGTGGCAACATGGAAAAGGCATTTTCTTTATTTCCTTAAAAAGCTGACGGTGAAGCATGGCAACAAGAGATTGTTGATCAAAAGCCCCGGGAACACCTCGAGGATAAAGCAAATACTGGAGCTTTTCCCTGAGGCTCAGTTCATACACATTCACCGCAATCCATACGAAGTATATGTTT
This sequence comes from Flavobacteriales bacterium, assembly GCA_012966015.1. GTDB lineage: Bacteria > Bacteroidota > Bacteroidia > NORP154 > NORP154 > NORP154. Next base: position 27,515 of record DTRI01000265.1, read on the forward strand.
CATTTGAACGCCTTTTTGAAAAGCTAATTCCCGTAGTCGGACTACAGCAAGTGAGCAGGGAAGATGTTTCACTTTGTGTTTTAGAATGCTATAAAGGTATGATGGGCAAATACCTCGAATACAGGGCATTAATCCCGGAAAAGCAGCTCTGCGAACT